>NZ_JBFRLX010000077.1:0-46383 GCF_041470165.1 Vibrio sp. 10N.286.46.A8 | reverse complement strand
TATCTATATTAATTAAAAACAGCTTTTTCGAAAAATTCCAAAAACGTTTTCTCAAGCTATGAAAACAGGTAGAATATCGCTCCTTTTTATCAATCTAGAAACGTTTGAGTACCTGAGGTCGGTTCATGCTTTATCACGAAAAATTTGACGTCATCGTTGTTGGTGGTGGCCATGCAGGAACGGAAGCCGCACTCGCATCTGCACGTACTGGTCAAAGTACGTTATTACTAACTCATAATATCGATACGTTGGGACAGATGTCTTGTAACCCAGCCATTGGCGGGATCGGTAAGGGCCACTTGGTAAAAGAGGTCGATGCTATGGGTGGATTAATGGCGCAAGCTATTGATCATGCAGGTATTCAGTTCAGAACATTAAACGCATCAAAAGGCCCTGCGGTACGTGCAACTCGTGCACAAGCTGACCGCGCACTTTACAAAGCCTTTGTCCGTAATGTTCTTGAAAACACACCAAACCTAACTCTGTTCCAACAGTCGGTTGATGACTTGATCGTTGAACAAGATCAAGTGGTGGGTGTGGTTACGCAAATGGGCCTCAAATTCCGCGCTAATGCTGTGGTCTTAACGGTAGGCACATTCCTAGGCGGTAAGATTCATATTGGTATGGAAAGTTCATCGGGTGGACGTGCGGGTGATCCACCATCGATCGCGCTCGCTGACCGTCTTCGTGATCTTCCATTTCGTGTTGATCGCCTGAAAACGGGTACACCTCCTCGCATCGATGCACGCAGCGTTGATTTTTCTGAGCTTGAGGTTCAGCACGGCGATAATCCGACTCCGGTTTTCTCATTCATGGGTAACCGAGCTCAGCAGCCGCGTCAGATTCCATGTTACATCACGCACACTAACGAAAATACGCATGACGTTATTCGTGCCAATCTCGATCGCAGCCCGATGTACGCTGGTGTGATTGAAGGTATTGGCCCTCGTTACTGTCCGTCGATTGAAGACAAAGTGATGCGTTTTGCTGATAAAAACAGTCACCAAATTTTCATTGAGCCTGAAGGCCTAACGACGCACGAGTTATACCCGAATGGTATTTCAACCAGTTTGCCGTTTGATGTTCAGGTAAAAATCGTTCACTCAATGAAAGGTTTTGAGAACGCACACATCGTCCGTCCTGGCTACGCGATTGAGTACGACTTCTTTGACCCTCGCGATCTTAAACTGACTTACGAGACCAAGTTTATTAAGGGGTTGTTCTTTGCGGGGCAAATCAATGGCACCACTGGCTACGAAGAAGCTGCAGCACAAGGCTTAATGGCCGGTTTGAATGCGAGTTTGTTTACGCAAGGCAAAGAGGGCTGGAGTCCACGCCGCGATCAAGCTTACATGGGTGTACTTATCGATGACTTGTCGACGATGGGTACTAAAGAACCGTACCGCATGTTTACATCTCGCGCGGAGTACCGCTTGTTGCTTCGTGAAGACAACGCTGATATCCGTTTGACTGAAAAGTCACGTGAACTTGGCTTGGTCGACGATGCTCGTTGGACGCGATTCAACGAGAAGATGGAAAACATGGAGAAAGAGCGTCAACGTCTTAAAGAAACATGGATTAATCCAAAATCTGAAGATATTGATCAATTGAACCAGATCCTGAAAACACCAATGTCTCGTGAAGCGAGTGGTGAAGATCTTCTTCGCCGCCCTGAAATGACTTATTTACAGCTAACGTCGTTGGATCGTTTTGGTCCTGCACTGGAAGATCAACAAGCCTCAGAGCAAGTTGAGATCCAAGTGAAGTACGATGGCTATATCCAACGTCAACAAGATGAAATTGAAAAGTCACTGCGTCATGAAAACACCAAACTGCCGGCTGACATCGATTACAGTAAGGTAAAAGGGCTTTCTAACGAAGTGGTTCTAAAACTAACTACCGCTAAACCAGACTCAATTGGTATTGCATCGCGAATCTCAGGTATCACACCTGCTGCAATTTCAATTCTGTTGGTTTACTTGAAAAAACACGGCCTGTTGAAAAAAGGTGAGGAAGCATAATGAGCGCATTACGCGAAAAACTGGATCACCTGATTGGCCAGACTGAACTTGAAGTATCTGAAAAGCAACGCAGCCAATTGGTTGGCTACGTTGAGTTACTAAACAAGTGGAACAAAGCATACAATCTGACGTCAGTTCGTGATCCGCAAGAAATGATGGTGAAACATATCTTAGATAGCATCATTGTTAGCACTCACTTACAAGGCAAGCGCTTTATTGACGTTGGCACAGGCCCTGGCCTTCCTGGGATTCCGCTCTCAATCATGAATCCTGACTGCGAGTTTTACTTGCTAGACAGCTTGGGTAAGCGTATTCGTTTTATCAAGCAAGTGATTCATGAGCTGGGTATCGACAACGTGGTGCCGATTCAAAGTCGCGTTGAAGAATTTCAACCAGAAGAAAAGTTTGATGCCGTGCTCAGTCGCGCATTTGCATCAATGACAGACATGGTAGAGTGGTGTCATCATTTACCTAAAGAGCAATCCGGTGTATTTTTGGCTCTTAAGGGACAACACCCTAGAGACGAAATCGACCTGTTACCTGAATGGTGTTCAGTGACAGACATTAAAGCTTTGCAAGTGCCAGAGCTTGATGGAGAGCGTCATCTAGTTACTTTATCGCGTCAGGGATAATCAGCGAGGCCATAGTGGGTAAAATCGTAGCAATTGCCAACCAGAAGGGTGGCGTAGGAAAAACAACAACTTGCATTAACTTGGCAGCATCAATGGCGGCAACAAAGCGCAAGATATTGGTTGTTGACCTCGATCCTCAAGGTAATGCCACGATGGCGAGCGGTGTTGACAAGTATCAGGTTGAAGCAACTGCTTACGATTTGTTGGTTGAAGACACCCCATTTGATGAGGTAGTTTGCCGAAGTACATCTGGCAACTATGACCTTATCGCCGCAAATGGTGATGTTACAGCGGCAGAAATCAAATTGATGGAAGTGTTTGCTCGTGAAGTTCGCCTAAAGAACGCGTTGGCATCCATTCGTAATAACTATGATTTCATCTTTATCGATTGCCCACCGTCATTAAATCTTCTTACAATTAATGCGATGGCTGCGGCCGATTCCGTATTGGTTCCTATGCAATGTGAATACTTTGCTCTGGAAGGTTTGACTGCGTTGATGGATACCATTAGCAAGCTCGCTGCGGTGGTGAATGAGAACCTGAAGATTGAAGGTCTTCTGCGTACTATGTACGATCCTCGTAACCGCTTATCGAACGAAGTATCTGATCAACTCAAAAAGCACTTCGGTAGCAAAGTCTATCGAACTGTGATCCCTAGAAATGTGCGTCTGGCAGAAGCGCCGAGTCATGGCAAGCCAGCAATGTACTACGACAAATATTCTGCAGGAGCTAAGGCATATCTTGCTCTTGCTGGCGAAATGTTACGTCGTGAAGAAGTCCCAGTATAGGTCCAACCAAAGGAATTCGCTCAATGTCTAAGCGTGGTTTAGGAAAGGGGCTAGATGCATTGCTTGCAACTAGCTCATTAGCTCGTGAAAAGCAGCAAGTTGCTTCTTATAGTCAGGCGTTGTCGGCTGATGGTGAGCTTATCGAATTGGCTGTTGGTTGCTTAAAGCCAGGTGTATATCAACCGCGTAAGGATATTGCGCCGGAAGCGCTAGAAGAGCTGGCAGCATCAATCCAATCTCAAGGTATTATTCAGCCAATCGTTGTACGTCCCTTAGCACACGACCAGTTTGAGATTATTGCTGGCGAACGTCGTTGGAGAGCTGCTCGTCAAGCAGGCCTTAAGCAAGTGCCATGTCTAATTAAGAGAGTCGAAGACAAGGCCGCGATTGCGATGGCATTGATCGAGAACATTCAGCGTGAAGACTTGAATGCTATCGAAGAAGCACAAGCGTTAGAGCGCTTGCAGAACGAATTTGAGCTGACACATCAACAAGTTGCTGAAGTGATCGGTAAATCGAGAGCAACGGTTAGTAACTTATTACGTCTAAATCAGCTCGAAAATGAAGTAAAAGGTTTAGTTTCCAACAAACACCTGGAAATGGGGCATGCTAGAGCATTGCTTGCGCTCGAAGGCGATACCCAGGTTGAGGCAGCAAACACTGCAGCAACCAAAAAAATGACCGTGCGTCAAACTGAGCAGCTTGTTAAAAAGTGCTTAAAGCCAGACGTTGAATCAGAATCGAAGCAAGAAGACACTGAAGCTATCGAACTTTCACGAAGACTCACGGAAAAATTGCAAGCAAACGTTTCAGTTACTCGTTCTGTTAGTGGGAAGTCAAAAGTGACAATTACTCTTGATGAGCCTCACAAATTAGATCAACTTATTGCTAAATTAGAGTACTAAGTGAGATAATTGATTTAGGTCAATTATGTAATGAACAAGTGATTTCGTACAAAAGTTGTCGGTTTGTATACAAAAATGTAAATGATTGCTGCATTCTTATTGCAATCAATTTGGCTGAACGTATAATTTTCGCCAATTTATCAGCACGCTTTTAAGCGAGTATCAAAGTAGGCTTAAAAGAGGAACGAATACATGGTAGCGGCGTTAGCAAGACCAGGACGAGTGCTTGCAAAGCAAATGTTATTGATCGAGCTTAGCGCGGTTATATTAGTGGCGATAGGGTTAGGTTTAGCTGTTAATCCTGATTGGGGTTTTGCTGCATTAATCGGTGGCGGTATTTTTGTCATCGCGAATGTAGTTTTTTGTGTGTGTGCTTTTCTATTTTGTGGAGCTCGCGCAACTAAGTTAGTTGCGGCGTCGTTCTATGCAGGTGAAGCGCTCAAAATCTTAATCACAGTTCTATTATTCTCTATCGTCTACATGTATATGCAGGTGGAATTAATTCCCCTCAAACTGACCTATTTACTGGTTCTAGGTATTAATATCTTTGCGCCAGTGCTTTTCATTAACAATAAAAAATAGGATGAGTTATGGCTGCGCCAACAGCATCCGGATACATTGAACACCATTTACAAAACCTTTCTTTAGCTAAGTTTGGTCTTGTAGAGGAGACAAGTTTCTGGAACGTACATATAGACAGTCTGTTTTTTTCGGTGTTGACAGGGATGTTATTCCTTTGGGTTTTTCGCTCAGTCGCTAAGAAAGCAACAGTAGGTGTACCTGGTAAGCTTCAGTGTTTTGTTGAAATGGTAGTGGAATTCGTTGGTGACAACGTTAAAGAAACTTTCCATGGCCGCAACCCTCTGATTGCCCCACTAGCACTGACTATATTCTGCTGGATTATCATTATGAACTTGATGGACTTAGTGCCTATCGATTTCTTACCATATCCTGCAGAGCATTGGCTAGGTATCCCTTACTTGAAAGTGGTTCCTACAGCTGATGTTAATATAACAATGGCAATGGCTTTAGGTGTTTTTGCTCTGATGATCTACTACAGCATCAAAGTGAAAGGTCTAGGCGGATTTGCTAAAGAATTGGCACTGCATCCATTTAATCACCCAATCATGATTCCATTTAACTTGGTACTTGAGGTAATTTCGTTATTAGCGAAGCCACTATCTCTAGGTATGCGTTTATTTGGTAATATGTTTGCGGGTGAGGTGGTGTTTATTCTTATCGCGGCAATGCTACCGTGGTACTTACAATGGGTAGGTGCACTACCTTGGGCTATCTTCCATATCTTGGTTATTTTGATTCAAGCGTTTGTTTTCATGATGTTGACAATCGTTTACTTATCAATGGCTCATGAAGATAGTGATCACTAAAAAATTTTTAAGCTTTATTCTAACTATTAATGTTAATCGGAGAACGTAAATGGAAACTGTACTAAGTTTTTCAGCAATCGCTGTTGCTATCATTGTTGGTCTTTGTGCCGTAGGTACTGCAATTGGTTTTGCTATTCTTGGTGGTAAATTCCTAGAAGGCGCTGCGCGTCAACCTGAAATGGCTCCAATGCTACAAGTTAAGATGTTCATCATCGCTGGTCTATTGGATGCTGTTCCAATGATCGGTATCGTAATCGCACTACTATTCACGTTTGCTAACCCATTTGTTGGTCAACTAGCAGGCTAATTAACTTCTAAATAGTTAATTAAATTTTTGTAGTTGATTCTTAACGAGGGGTAGCTGTTGTGAATATGAACGCAACTCTGCTAGGTCAAGCAATTGCTTTTTCACTGTTTGTTTGGTTCTGCATGAAATATGTATGGCCACCAATCATGCAAGCAATTGAAGAACGTCAGAAAAAAATTGCTGACGGTCTAGTAGCCGCTGAACGCGCTGCTAAAGACTTGAACCTGGCACAAGCCAACGCTTCTGAGCAAATGAAAGAAGCAAAGCGCACTGCAACTGAGGTTATTGATCAGGCAAACAAACGTAAAGCTCAAATTATTGATGAAGCACGCGAAGAGGCTCAGGCAGAACGCCAGAAGATCTTAGCGCAAGCTGAAGCAGAAATTGAAGCAGAGCGTACACGTGCCCGTGATGACCTGCGCAAACAAGTCGCAACTCTGGCTATAGCTGGTGCTGAGAAAATCCTTGAACGTACAATCGATAAAGATGTACACGATGATCTTCTTAACAACATTACTGCAAAACTTTAAAGCAAGGGGCTGTATATGTCTGATTTGACTACAATCGCACGCCCCTATGCTAAAGCAGCGTTTGACTTTGCGGTAGATAAAGGTGAGCTAGACCAATGGGGTCAAATGCTTACTTTTGCTGCCGAAGTGGCACAAAATGATGATGTTCACAATTTATTAAGCGGTTCTATGACTGCTGAAAAATTAGCTGAAGTATTCATTGTAATTTGTGGCGAACAATTTGATGAATTCGGTCAGAACTTAATTAAAGTGATGGCAGAGAATGGCCGCTTAATGGCTTTTCCTGATGTTTGTAAAGAGTTCTTTATACTCAAAAAAGAGTATGAGAAAGAGATCGACGTTGAAGTAACTTCAGCGGTAGAACTTTCTGAAGAACAACGTGCAGAGATCAGCAGCAAATTGGAACAGCGCTTAGCGCGCAAAGTTCAGCTGAATTGCAGTATAGATGAGACTCTACTTAGTGGAGTTATTATTCGAGCCGGAGACCTAGTCATCGATAACTCAGCGCGCAGTCGTTTAGACCGCCTGAGCGATGCATTGCAGTCTTAATGGGGATTGGAGCATGCAACTTAATTCCACTGAAATTAGCGATCTAATTAAACAACGTATTGAATCTTTCGACGTTGTTAGTGAAGCTCGCAATGAAGGTACTATCGTTTCTGTAAGCGATGGCATCCTTAGCATCCACGGCCTAGCGGACGTGATGCAAGGTGAAATGATCGAACTACCGGGTGGCCGTTACGCTCTAGCACTAAACTTGAACCGTGATTCGGTTGGTGCTGTTGTAATGGGCCCGTATGCTGACCTACAGGAAGGCATGAAAGTTACAGGTACTGGTCGTATTCTAGAAGTACCAGTAGGTCCTGAAATGCTTGGTCGTGTTGTAAACACGCTAGGTGAGCCAATTGATGGTAAAGGTCCAATCGAAGCTAAATTGACTTCGCCTGTAGAAATTATCGCACCAGGTGTAATCGACCGTAAATCGGTAGATCAACCTGTTCAAACTGGTTACAAGTCTGTTGACTCAATGATCCCTATCGGTCGTGGTCAACGTGAGCTAGTAATCGGTGATCGTCAGACTGGTAAAACAGCAATGGCGATCGATGCGATTATTAACCAAAAAGATTCTGGTATTTTCTCTATCTACGTAGCTATCGGCCAAAAAGCGTCGACTATTGCTAACGTAGTTCGCAAACTAGAAGAGCACGGCGCACTAGCAAACACTGTTGTTGTTGTTGCATCTGCTTCTGAATCTGCAGCGCTGCAATACCTTGCACCGTATGCTGGTTGTGCGATGGGCGAATACTTCCGTGATCGCGGTGAAGATGCACTGATTGTTTATGATGATCTATCTAAGCAAGCTGTCGCTTACCGTCAAATCTCGCTACTACTTAAGCGTCCACCAGGTCGTGAAGCGTTCCCAGGTGATGTTTTCTACCTTCACTCTCGTCTACTAGAGCGTGCAGCTCGTGTAAGCGAAGCATACGTAGAAAAATTCACTAACGGCGAAGTGACAGGCAAGACTGGTTCTTTAACAGCTCTTCCTATCATCGAAACGCAAGCTGGTGACGTATCTGCATTCGTACCAACGAACGTAATCTCGATTACTGATGGTCAGATCTTCCTACAAACTGAGCTATTCAACGCGGGCGTACGTCCAGCTGTTGACCCTGGTATCTCAGTTTCTCGTGTAGGTGGTTCGGCGCAGACTAAAATCATCAAGAAGCTATCTGGCGGTATCCGTACTGCTCTAGCTCAATACCGTGAACTTGCAGCATTTGCTCAGTTCTCTTCGGATCTTGATGAAGCGACTAAGAAGCAGCTAGACCACGGTCAAAAAGTTACAGAACTGATGAAGCAGAAGCAATACGCTCCTATGTCTGTATTTGACCAAGCTCTAGTAATCTTCGCTGCAGAGCGTGGATACCTTCAAGACGTTGAACTTTCTAAAGTTCTAGACTTTGAAGCTGCTTTACTGTCGTTTGCTCGTGGTCAATACGCTGATCTAGTAACACAGATCGACGCAACGGGTGCTTTCAACAAAGAAATCGAAGCTGAGCTGAAGAAGCTTGTTGACGACTTCAAGGCAACCCAGACCTGGTAATTGGTAGGTGGTCTTAGGGCCACCTCATACCATTAACGGAGAGTAACGATGGCCGGCGCAAAAGAGATACGTAATAAAATCGGTAGTGTTAAAAGCACACAGAAGATTACGAAAGCAATGGAAATGGTAGCAGCTTCAAAAATGCGTCGTTCTCAAGACGCAATGGAAGCTACTCGTCCATATGCAGAAACAATGCGTAAAGTGATCGGTCATTTGGCTAATGGTAGCCTCGAGTATAAGCATCCTTATCTTGAGGAACGTGAAGCCAAACGTGTTGGTTACATCATCGTTTCTACAGACCGTGGTCTTTGTGGTGGTTTGAACATTAACTTGTTCAAGAAAGCCATGAACGACATGAAAGATTGGTCTGAGAAAGGTGCTGATGTTGAGCTTGCAATTGTAGGCTCTAAAGCAACAGCATTTTTCAACAACAGCGGCGCGAAAGTAGCAGCTCAAGTTTCTGGTCTGGGCGATCGTCCAAGCCTTGAAGACTTGATTGGCTCTGTGAGCGTTATGCTGAAGAAATATGATGAAGGCGAACTAGATCGCCTGTTCGTAGTGTTCAACAAGTTTGAAAACACTATGGTTCAAGAACCAACGATCGATCAATTACTTCCTTTGCCTAAATCAGACAGCGAAGAAATGAAACGCAGTCATTCTTGGGACTACATTTATGAGCCCGAGCCAAAGCCACTACTAGATGCACTATTGGTTCGCTATGTCGAATCTCAAGTGTACCAAGGTGTGGTCGAGAACCTTGCTTGTGAGCAAGCGGCTCGAATGATTGCAATGAAATCAGCAACAGATAATGCTGGTGACATTATTGATGACTTAGAACTTGTGTATAACAAAGCCCGTCAATCGGCGATTACACAAGAACTTTCTGAGATCGTTTCAGGCGCAGCTGCGGTTTAAGCTTAGGTAAAACTAAATAGTTAGAGGATTAACGATGGCTACAGGTAAGATCGTACAGATCATCGGTGCGGTAGTCGACGTAGAGTTCCCACAGGGCGAAGTACCTCGTGTATACGATGCTCTGAATGTTAATGAAGTGAAAGAGCGTCTAGTTCTTGAAGTTCAGCAACAACTTGGCGGTGGCGTAGTTCGCGCAATCGTAATGGGTAGCTCTGATGGTTTACGTCGTGGTTTGACAGTTGAAAATACTGGCGCTCCAATCTCAGTACCAGTAGGTACTAAGACATTGGGTCGTATCATGAATGTCCTAGGTGACGCGATTGATGAGTGTGGCGAGATTGGTGCTGAAGAGCATTACGCCATTCACCGTGAAGCTCCAAGCTACGAAGAGCAGTCTAACGAGACAGCTCTTCTAGAAACTGGTGTTAAAGTAATCGACTTGATTTGTCCATTCGCTAAGGGTGGTAAAATCGGTCTATTCGGTGGTGCTGGTGTAGGTAAGACCGTTAACATGATGGAACTTATCAACAACATCGCACTTCAACACTCAGGCCTATCTGTATTTGCAGGTGTAGGTGAGCGTACTCGTGAAGGTAACGATTTCTACTTTGAGATGCAGGAAGCAGGTGTTGTAAACATCGAAAAACCTGAAGAATCAAAAGTAGCGATGGTTTACGGCCAGATGAACGAGCCACCAGGTAACCGTCTACGTGTTGCACTGACTGGTCTAACAATGGCAGAGCGCTTCCGTGACGAAGGTCGTGACGTTCTACTGTTCGTTGATAACATCTACCGTTACACACTAGCAGGTACTGAAGTATCAGCACTTCTAGGTCGTATGCCTTCTGCGGTAGGTTACCAACCTACACTAGCTGAAGAAATGGGTGTTCTACAAGAGCGTATCACGTCAACTAAAGCTGGTTCTATCACGTCTGTACAGGCGGTATACGTACCTGCGGATGACTTGACTGACCCGTCTCCAGCAACAACGTTCGCTCACTTGGATGCAACGGTTGTACTTAACCGTAACATCGCATCTATGGGTCTATACCCAGCGATCGACCCGCTAGATTCTACTTCACGTCAACTGGATCCATTGGTAGTTGGACAAGAACACTACGACATCGCTCGTGGCGTTCAGTCTACTCTTCAGCGCTATAAAGAGCTGAAAGATATCATTGCTATCCTAGGTATGGACGAGCTATCTGAAGAAGATAAGCAAGTTGTATCTCGTGCTCGTAAGATTGAGAAGTTCCTAACTCAGCCTTACCACGTAGCGGAAGTATTTACAGGTGACCCAGGCGTTTACGTACCTCTTAAAGAGACTCTACGTGGCTTCCAAGGTCTTCTATCTGGTGAATACGATGACATTCCAGAGCAAGCGTTCATGTACTGTGGTGCAATTGACGAAGCTATCGAGAATGCTAAGAAGCTATAAGGCTAACTAGGAGGCGATATGGCAGCAATAACCTTTCACCTAGACGTTGTAAGTGCCGAGAAACAAATTTTCTCTGGTCTTGTTGAGACGTTTCAGGTGACCGGTAGTGAGGGTGAGCTTGGTATTTTCCATGGTCACACTCCACTGCTGACCGCTATCAAGCCTGGTATGGTGCGTATTGTTAAGCAGCACGGCCACGAAGAAATTATTTATGTTTCTGGTGGTATGGTAGAAGTTCAGCCTGGTACAGCGACTGTACTGGCTGATACAGCTATCCGTGGTGAAGAGCTAGACGCAGCAAAGGCGGAAGAAGCTAAACGCAAGGCTGTGGAGAATATCCAAAATCAGCATGGCGATATAGACTTCGCACAAGCGGCCGGTGAACTGGCTAAAGCCATTGCTCAGTTACGAGTTATCGAACTGACAAAGCAGCGTCGTTAATCTTTTTAAGATTATAGACTCTGAGATAAAGGCGACCTAAGGGTCGCCTTTTTGCATTTTTAGGTTCTGAAAAATGCACCTTTTAAGCACCACTACTGGTTAAATGGTTATTGTGATTTAATTTTTTTGCCAAAAACGGTTACAATATCGGCTTAATAAAAATACTGTTGGATAGGTTTACAATGAAGTTTAGCGCAGTGATTCTCGCGGCGGGCAAAGGCACTCGCATGTATTCAAACACACCAAAGGTTCTGCACACGCTAGCGGGTAAGCCAATGGTGAAGCATGTTATCGATACATGTAATGGTTTAGGCGCTCAAAATATCAACCTGGTTTACGGCCACGGTGGTGATCAGATGAAGGCTACTCTAGCTGAAGAGTCTGTAAATTGGGCACTGCAAGCTGAGCAGCTAGGTACTGGTCACGCTGTAGATCAAGCATCTGCACATTTCGCTGATGATGAAAAAGTATTGGTGCTATACGGTGATGTTCCACTAATCTCTCCTGAAACCATTGAAAACCTATTAGACGCTCAACCAAACGGTGGTATCGCACTACTAACGGTCGTGTTAGACAACCCGATGGGCTACGGTCGTATCATTCGTCGCAATGGCCCGGTTGTCGCTATCGTTGAGCAAAAAGATGCAACCGATGAGCAGAAGCTTATCAAAGAGATTAATACTGGCGTTATGGTTGCTACTGGTGGCGATCTGAAACGTTGGTTGTCTGGCTTAAGCAACGATAACGCACAAGGTGAATACTACCTGACTGACGTTATTGCAGCGGCTCATGATGAAGGGCGTGCGGTTGAGGCTGTACATCCAGTAAGCCCAATTGAAGTTGAAGGCGTGAACGACCGCTCTCAACTGGCTCGTCTAGAGCGCGCTTACCAAGCTGAACAAGCAGACAAGTTATTAAAGCAAGGCGTAATGTTACGTGACCCAAGCCGCTTTGACCTACGTGGTGAGCTTCAATGTGGTATGGATGTTGAGATTGATACCAACGTAATCATTGAAGGCAGCGTAAGCATTGGTGATAACGTGGTTATCGGCACTGGTTGTGTACTTAAAGACTGTGAGATTGATGACAACACTATCGTTCGCCCATACAGCGTAATCGAAGGTGCGACAATTGGTGAAGACTGTACGGTTGGTCCTTTCACTCGCTTACGTCCAGGAGCTGACATGCGTAACAATTCGCATGTAGGTAACTTTGTTGAAGTGAAGAACACTCGTCTTGGTGAGGGTTCTAAAGCTAATCACCTTACTTACCTAGGTGATGCTGAGATCGGTCAACGTGTAAATGTGGGTGCGGGTGCTATCACTTGTAACTACGATGGCGCGAACAAGTTTAAGACCATCATTGGCGATGACGTATTTGTTGGCTCAGACAGCCAATTAATTGCTCCAGTTACTATTGGTAATGGCGCTACCGTTGGTGCGGGCTCAACGGTGACTCGTGATGTTGCTGAGAACGAGCTTGTTATTAGTCGTGCGAAAGAACGTAAAATTGCCAACTGGCAGCGTCCGACTAAGAAAAAGTAGCCTCAACTATAAAGCAGATGACTGCGATAGAGCTAATAGCACTGCTACTGGTTTTTCTTAGATATCTAGATATAAAAAAAAGAGCGATTAATCTCGCTCTTTTTTGTTTTCTTTAATCTAGAAACTAGTCTTGTTTCTCGTCAGCGACCACTCGAGAGTTGTCTGGTGTCGCGAAGTGTTCAGAAAGCTCTTTGTTCGAAACAATATAGCCAACCCACAATGCACCCAAACAAATCACAACCGCGATACCCGTTGCGCTTAGTGCTTGGCTAGCCATTGCCGCGACCAATGCACTTGATAGGCCACTGATACTGATTTGCAGGCTGTTTTGTAGGCCAGCAGCTGTTGCTGGGCTTTGCTTAGCACTTGATAGAGCACGGTTTACTACTATTGGGTAAAGTGCACCGTTTGCTACAGCAATCAAACAGAAAGGCGCAAGCAGAGGCCAGATTGACGTCAGCTCCCACTGTGACGCAATGAAGATAAGCATCGCTGCAACGCTGAACAAACCGATAAGATTTCTTAGTACAACGCCATCGCCATATTTCTTCACCGCTTGCTTACCGAAATAACCACCCGCCATGAACGCGATTGTCTGTGGGATAAAGCTCAAACCGATGTCTTTTGCTTCATAACCTAGCTGAGCCATTATCTCTGGCATACCCGTTAGGTAAGCGAAGAACGCTGCAGATGCCGAAGCAAACATTAAAACATTACCCATGTAAGGTTTTGATTTTATCAACATCTTGATGTCTGTCTTAATCGATGTCTGTTTTACTTCAGGCGCTTCTTTTGGTTGAGCCATTGTTGTTGCAATTAGTAGTGCGCCCATCAAAGTCAATGTAATGAAGATACTGTGCCAGCCAAAGCTGTCTGCTAGCAACACACCCAGTTGAGGTGCTAGTGCTGGAGATAGCGCTACTAGAGGCATGATAGTAGCAAAAATTTGCTGGCTACTGCTCTGAGAGTAACGCTTGATAACCATGGCTTGCCAAATTACCGCAGGCGCACATACACCGATCGCTTGAATGAAGCGCAGTGTCAGTAGATGCCATACTTCGGTACTGAATGCTAAGCCAAATGAAGCTGCGGTGAATATTACTAGACCGACTGCCAGCGTGTTGCGGTGACCATACTTGTCACTTGCGAGACCCCAAAGAAGCTGACCTAGTGCCATACCACCAAGGAATACAGTTAGAGACAGAGCAATTTGCTCTGGGCCAGTTGCGAAATCAACTTCCATTGCCTTAAATGCAGGAAGGTACATATCAGTCGCAATAAAGCCAAGCATTGAAAGAACTGCAAGGTAGACTAATTGAAATTTAGAAATATTCATAAGATGCCATTAAACTAAAGGTAATGATGTTTTTATCATCAAAAAAATTGTTTGATATACAGAAGTGAAAGCCCCTGTTTATTTATGCTGACATTCTATTTTTCAGACCTGATAAAATAAAACGCTAAAATATGTGGTTATCAATCAAAAAATTTGAAGGCTTATGTTCTCTAAATCCTCGTTAGAAATGCTCGACACTGTGGCGCGCTTGGGTAGTTTTACCGCAGCTGCTGAACAGTTGCACAAAGTGCCCTCAGCGATCAGCTATGGGGTTAGGCAGGTAGAGCAAGAGCTTGATGTTCTACTTTTCAGACGCTTACCAAGAAAAGTAGAGCTGACACCTGCAGGAGAGCTGTTTATTGAAGAGGCTCGTCAACTGCTGAGACAGATGGAAGAACTCAGTGCCCAGACTCGCCGAGCAGCGCGTGGTTGGAAGAAAACCTTGCGCCTAACGCTTGATAACGTGGTTAAGCTCGACAAGATGAAGCCTATGATTGAAGAGTTTTATCAAACCTTTGAGTTCGCTGAGCTGCAGATTAACATGGAAGTGTTTAACGGCTCTTGGGAAGCCATTGCACAGGGCAGGGCGGATGTCGTGATTGGTGCAACCTCGGCGATTCCGGTTGGTGGTGACTTTGAAGTTAAGGATATGGGGCGGTTAGATTGGGCATTTGTGATGTCACCCAGTCACCCGTGTGTGCGAGAGCAAAACCTTAATGAAGCCTTTGTCAGTCAATACCCAGCAATATGTTTGGATGATACCTCCAGCGTGCTGCCTAAGCGTCACACTGGCCATTATGCAAGTCAGAGACGTCTACTATTGCCTAATTGGTACAGCGCAATAGAATGCCTTAAAAATGGTGTAGGGGTGGGTTACATGCCAAGGCATATCGCCGCACCTATTATTGAGCAAGGTTTGCTGGTAGAAAAAATATTACCTGAGCCAAGCCCGCAGAGTCATTGCTGCTTAGTGTGGCGTAAAGACGACAACCATAAGTTGATCGAGTGGATGGTTAAGTATTTAGGATCGAGTGAACAGCTTCACCAAGATTGGTTGGATCATCGCAAAGCGATCTAATGATGTGATCCGTTGAAGATCATTCGGGTTAGGTTTTAGTCTCGCCCATAAAAAGAGCGAGTAAATACTCGCTCTTTTTGATTCGGTCGTTAACTCTTAAGACAAGAAGAACTTGTAGGAAGGGTTATCGGTTTCATCTTTGCATTGGTAGCCGAGTTCTTCTAAATGCGTAGAGAACTGAGCCAAATCGTCATCACCCAGCTCAAAACCACACAGCACACGACCGTAGTCAGCACCATGGTTACGATAGTTGAACAAGCTGATATTCCAGTGAGTCCCTAAGGTATCAAGGAATTTAATCAATGCTCCTGGGTATTCAGGGAACTCAAAGCTGTACAGACGCTCTTTCAATGGTTTCGATGGTTTGCCGCCAATCATGTAACGAATATGAAGTTTTGCCATCTCGTCATCAGACAAGTCGACAACCGCGTAGTCACCCTCACGTAAGTCATTGATGATGTGTTCGAGTTCTTCTTGTCCACCTTGTAGACGTACACCAACGAAGATATTCGCGAGGCTTTCGTCGTTGTGGCGGTAGTTAAACTCAGTCACCGCTCGACCACCAATAATGTTACAGAACTCTAGGAACGCACCTTGTCGTTCTGGAATAGTCACCGCAAGTAGACCTTCTCGCTTCTCACCCAATTCACAACGCTCAGAGACATAACGCAGACCGTGGAAGTTGGTGTTCGCACCAGAAAGTACCGTTGCTAGTTGCTTATTTTGCAGTTGGTTTTGTTCTGCAAACTTCTTAAGGCCTGCCAGAGCAAGCGCTCCTGAAGGCTCAGCAATTGCACGGGTGTCTTCAAATATGTCCTTTACCGCAGAGCAGATTTCATCGCTAGAGACTGTAATATGACCATCAATGTACTGTTGGCAAAGACGGAAGGTTTCTTCACCAATGCGTTTAACCGCAACACCATCAGCAAACATGCTGACTTGATCCAGTACCACTGGTTCACCCGCATCCAGTGCTGCTTTCAAGCAAGCTGAGTCTTCAGGCTCTACCGCAATCACTTTAATCTCTGGCATCAGTTGTTTGATAAGCACTGCAACACCAGCGGCTAAGCCACCACCACCAACCGGCACAAAGATATAATCCATGTGACCGTTTTGCTGCAGCATCTCCATGCCCATAGTACCTTGCCCTGCAATCACCAGTGGGTGATCGAAAGGAGGTACAAAGGTGAAGCCATGTTCAGCCGATAGGCGTTCCGCTTCCGCTTTTGCTTCATCGAAATTACTGCCGTGCAGAACCACGTTACCACCAAATCCGCGTACCGCATCAACCTTGATATCCGGCGTCGTTTTTGGCATCACAATCGTGGTCTGAATACCAAGCTTAGAACCGGACAGCGCCATACCTTGAGCATGGTTACCTGCCGATGCAGCAATCACACCTGCGGCTTTCTGTTGTTCAGAAAGGCTTGATACCATGTTGTAGGCACCACGTAGCTTGAACGAGTGCACCGGCTGACGGTCTTCTCGTTTAAGCTGAACCTGATTACCAATGCGCGCGCTTAAACGTGGCATATCCTGCAGAGGTGTCACGATTGCCGCTTCGTAAACCGGCGCTCTCAGGATCTGACGCAGATAATCTGCGCCAGTTTGTTTTTGGGGGCTGGAGGTGTCATCACTCATAGTTAGCCCTCAAGTTTAGACTTATCACGTACAGCGCCTTTGTCGGCACTGGTCGCCATGCTTGCATAAGCTTTCAGTGCGAAAGACACTTCACGTTGACGGTTTTCTGGTTTCCAGCCTAATGCATCTTGTTTTTCACGACGTGCTGCTAGTTCATCTTCAGCCACATCAAGCGTGATTGAGCGGTTAGGGATATCGATAGTGATGATATCGCCTGTGTTCACTAGACCAATTACGCCGCCGCTTGCTGCTTCTGGAGAAGCGTGACCGATAGAAAGACCTGATGTACCACCAGAGAAACGACCATCGGTTAGAAGAGCACAAGACTTGCCTAGACCCATCGATTTTAGGTAAGTCGTTGGGTAGAGCATTTCTTGCATACCCGGGCCGCCTTTAGGACCTTCGTAACGAATGACAACCACTTCGCCTGCTTTTACTTTACCCGCTAAGATGCCTTCTACTGCCGTATCTTGGCTTTCGAATACGATTGCAGGGCCTTGGAATTTAAGGTTTTCTTCATCAACACCCGCGGTCTTAACGATACAACCATCAACGGCGATGTTACCTGAAAGTACCGCTAGGCCACCTTCTTGGCTGAATGCGTTTTCTTTGGTACGAATACAACCTTCTTTGCGGTCGTCATCTAGACGATCCCAACGGCAATCTTGTGAGAAAGCTTTGGTGGTACGGATGCCCGCAGGACCTGCACGGAAGAACTTAAGCACGGCTTCGTCTTCTGTTTGCATGATGTCGTATTGAGCGAGCTGCTCTTGCATGCTTAGGCCAAGTACGGTGCGAGTTTGATTATTCAGTAGGCCAGCACGATCAAGCTCGCCTAGGATAGCCATTACGCCACCAGCACGGTGAACGTCTTCCATGTGGTATTTCGGTGTTGAAGGAGCAACCTTACAAAGGTGCGGAACGCGACGAGACATCTCATCGATATCATCCATATCAAAATCAATGTCACCTTCTTGAGCGGCTGCTAAAAGGTGAAGTACTGTGTTACTTGAGCCACCCATTGCGATATCAAGCGCCATAGCATTATCAAAGGCTGCGCGATTTGCGATGTTGCGAGGCAGTGCTGACTCGTCATCTTGATCGTAGTAACGCTTGGTTAGATCAACGATGCGTTTACCCGCGTTGATGAATAGCTCTTCACGGTCTGCGTGCGTCGCCAGCATTGAACCGTTACCCGGCTGAGATAGGCCAAGTGCTTCTGTTAGACAGTTCATTGAGTTTGCTGTGAACATACCTGAACATGAACCACAGGTTGGACATGCAGAACGTTCTACTTGCTCACTTTGCTCGTCTGAAATCGTTGGATCGGCGCCTTGAATCATCGCATCAACAAGGTCGAGCTTGATGATCTGATCTGAAAGCTTGGTTTTACCTGCTTCCATTGGACCGCCTGATACAAAGATCACAGGGATGTTAAGGCGCATTGCTGCCATCATCATTCCTGGAGTGATTTTGTCACAGTTAGAGATACACACCATTGCATCCGCACAGTGTGCATTGACCATGTATTCTACTGAGTCTGCGATAAGCTCACGTGATGGCAGTGAGTACAGCATGCCGCCGTGACCCATTGCGATACCATCATCGACCGCGATTGTGTTGAATTCTTTTGCGATACCACCCGCTTTCTCGATTTCACCCGCAACCAGCTGACCCATATCTTTAAGGTGAACGTGGCCTGGAACAAATTGAGTGAAAGAGTTTACAACCGCGATGATCGGCTTACCGAAGTCATCATCTTTAACGCCAGTTGCACGCCATAAAGCGCGCGCACCAGCCATGTTACGTCCGTGGGTTGTCGTTGCTGAACGATAGATTGGCATTGTTTAAATCCTTATAAAATATTTGGCTGTTGCTTACTTATTTGTTTGTGTTTGGCTTTCTGACGCATGGTCCGCTGGATAAACGTAGTCTAACCAGCCCCATTTATCTTCAGTGGTTCCATTGAATAAACCAAAGTAAGCTGCTTGAACTTTTTCAGTGATAGGACCGCGTTTGCCTTCACCTACTGTAATTTTGTCTACACTGCGAACCGGAACGATCTCTGCAGCTGTGCCTGTCATGAATACTTCATCGGCAAGGTATAGCGCTTCACGAGCAATGTTTTCTTCACGGATTTCGTAACCCATGTCTTTTGCTAGTGTCATGATTGAATCACGGGTGATGCCCGGTAGAATCGCGCTGGTTGCTGGTGGCGTTGATAACACACCATTACGAATCACAAAGATGTTCTCGCCAGCACCTTCTGAAAGGTAACCATCGACGCTCAGTGCGATACCTTCATCGTAACCATGACGACGAGCTTCACCACCAACCAGTAATGAAGATAGGTAGTTACCACCAGCTTTCGCAGCGGTAGGGATAGTATTGGGAGCGGCACGATTCCAGCTTGAAATCATCGCATCTACACCATTCTCTAGCGCTTCTTCACCTAGGTAAGAACCCCAAGGGAACGCAGCGATGATCAGATCCATCTCAGTATTTTCTGGCGGACACACACCCAAACCAACATTACCGACAAAGCCCAGTGGGCGTATGTACGCAGACTGTAGCTTATTTTGACGTAGCGTTTCGCGAGTCGCTTCCATAATTTCTTCCTCAGTAAAAGGAATAGGGAAGCGGTAGATTTTCGCTGAGTCTTTTAGGCGTCTTGCATGCTCTGGGTGACGGAAGATTACCGGCCCTTTTGGCGTGTTGTAACAACGAACACCTTCAAACACCGAAGTACCGTAGTGCATTGCGTGAGTCAGGACGTGAACGTTTGCCTCTGCCCAAGGAACCATTTCACCGTTAAACCAAATATAGTCTGCTGTTTTAGCTGTCATGTTAGCGGTTCCTTATGCGTTTATCTTTTGTTGTAAGTTGTTGTTTGGCAATTCATTACGGCTGATCGAGATAACGTCAACGGAACGCACATCCCACAGTTTTTCGATTTGGTTTACCAAGAAAGAGATCGGACGCTCACTGTCGACAATGATCTCAACACTCGCCACTTTGCTTTCGTGGTTTTGAGTGCCAGCTACTTGCTTAACAATAAAGCCACGGTGGCGGATAACACGAAGAACACGCTCTAGTAGTACAGGCTTATCATCGGCTTTGATGTCTAATAGGTATCTTTTCATGTTATGTGTTCTCCAACATCTCACTGTTTGAAGCACCTGGCGGTACTAGTGGCCATACGTTCTCTTCTTCATCGATAAGAACATGAAGTAGGTAAGCGGTTTTGCTCTCTAGCATCTCTTTTAGTGCAGGCTCTACTTCTTCTTTACGCGTGATGGTTTTGCCCGGGATATCAAATGCTTTCGCTAGCATGACGAAGTCTGGGTTGTCATCTAGGATGGTTTCACTGTGGCGGCCATCGAAAAATAGCGATTGCCACTGGCGAACCATGCCTAAGCGCGAGTTGTTAAGCAGCACCATTTTCACTGGGATTTGGCGACGCTTCAGTGTGCCAAGCTCTTGAATGTTCATCATGAACGAGCCGTCACCAGAGATAAGTATAGATTGGTCATCAGGACGACCAACCGATGCACCCATGGCTGCAGGTAGGCCAAAACCCATAGTGCCTAAGCCCGCTGAAGTGATGAAGTTTTGTGGATCGCGTGGCTGAATGTGTTGAGCTGCCCACATCTGATGTTGGCCAACATCGGTCGAAACCATGGAACTCGCAGGCATCATGTCTGACAGTTGTTTCAACAACAGAGGTGCGAAGATAAGGTCGCCAGGGTGGTCGTAACGCCATTTGAATGAGCTACGAAGGCCTTCGGAGTGATGAACCCAAGAAGAGATGTCTTGGCTTAGCTCCAGTTGAGGCATGATCTTGTTGATGTCACCACGAATTGGCGCATCAGCAAGGCGCAGTTTACAGAACTCTGCCGCATCGATATCAATATGGATAACTTTAGCGTGCGGTGCAAAGGTGTCGAGCTTACCGGTAACTCGGTCATCAAAACGAGCGCCAACAACAATTAACAGATCACTTTCTTGAACCACCAGGTTAGCGGCTTTGGTGCCGTGCATACCCAGCATACCCAAGTAGTGTGGGTCGTCACGTTCAATGGTGCCTAAGCCTTTTAGTGTGCTTACTGCAGGCATTGGATTTAGACGTAAAAACTCACGAACTGCATCGGTTGCTTTCGCCAGTTGAACGCCACCACCTACGTATAAAACAGGACGAGTCGCTTGAGACAAGAAGTACTGAGCTTGCTCAATGGCATCCGTTGTCACAACAGGAATAGCTGGTGGTGTAAATTCAGGAAGAATTTTTACAGGGGACTCTGCTAATTGAACGTCTTTAGCTATATCGACAATAACCGGACCGGGACGTCCTGCTTTTGCAACGATAAATGCTTCAGCCAATGTCGGCGCAAGATCTTCAATATCGGTAACAAGGTAGCTGTGTTTAGTACATGACAGAGACATTCCAATCACATCCATTTCTTGGAATGCATCGGTACCAATGTGGGAGCTCGCAACTTGACCAGTGATCGCTACGAGTGGGATGGAATCCATAAAAGCATCAGCAAGACCTGTGACTAGGTTAGTTGCCCCCGGGCCTGAGGTTGCCATACAAACAGCGACGTCTTGCGTTGCTCGAGCCATACCGATAGCGGCCATTGCAGCGCCTTGCTCATGGCGACATAGGATGTGTTCAACCCCGCCGTCATAGAGTGCATCGTAGATTGGCATGATGGCACCGCCAGGGTAACCAAATACGGTCTCAATGCCTTGTTGCTTGAGTGCGGATACGACCAGTTCTGCGCCTTTCATCGTAATTCCTCCGTATTACCTTTGTTTTGGTAATTGTTTCCATTGTCTCTGCACATCTTGTGCTCCCATTCTTCCTGTAAATCGGCAAAGCCGAAAATGTTTCAAAATATAAAATCGAATGTCTAAATTAGAAAAAACCCCCGGACTTTTCAGTGCGGGGGTTTTTTCTAATTCGTGGTTACTTTTTTCCCACTCGCCCCCGCGTAGTCTCAATAATGACTACGATAATCAGGTTAATCAGTGCGTAAATGCGAGCGTTAAATGTCATAAAGTTCGAGTTTTCTCGTTTATTGTCTTAAGTAAATGTCTACATCTCTAGTGTTATCACACAAATCTGCTGCATGACAAGGAAAATGTCATTCTTTTTTCACATTAAAACACCATTCCACCAAGCTATATAACAACCTTATCGCTTTGGTGAGCAACGAATACCCAGAGCGAATACTTTTAAATCAAAGACAAAGGAAAGTTATGGGACTCGCAATAATTCATAGCCGAGCTAGTGTGGGTGTAGAGGCACCAGAAGTGACTGTGGAAGTGCATATTAGCAACGGAATGCCCGGTTTTACGCTGGTGGGTCTACCTGAAACGACGGTTAAGGAATCTAAAGATCGAGTAAGGAGTGCCATCATCAATTCTCGCTTTGAATTTCCATCGAAAAGAATCACGGTCAACCTTGCACCTGCAGATTTACCCAAAGAGGGAGGACGTTTCGATCTGCCAATTGCGCTTGGGATTTTGGTGGCGTCAGATCAGCTTCCTACATCAAAAATAGTTCAACATGAATTTATCGGTGAGTTGGCGTTATCGGGAGAGCTGCGTTCAGTCAAAGGAGTGCTACCAGCAACATTAGCGGCGGATAGTGTTGAGCGATGCTTGGTGGTTCCGCACCATAACGGTGATCAGGCGGCCTTAGTTGGCAAGGGAGCGCATAAATCTGCACAAACCTTGTTGGAGGTTTGCGCTGATATGTGTGGCCAGGCTCAGCTTGGTTTATATCGAACCGAGCATCATCATGTCGATGTGTCTGATAATCGTGACCTACAAGATATTATTGGCCAGCAACAAGGTAAGCGAGCACTGGAGATCGCCGCAGCGGGCAACCATAACCTTCTTTTTCTCGGCCCGCCCGGAACTGGAAAAACCATGTTGGCGTCTCGATTGCGCGATTTGTTACCTGAGATGAGTGACGACGAGGCGATGGAAACCGCTTCGGTGGCTTCTTTAACGCAACAAGAAATCAATCAATACAACTGGAAACAACGACCTTTCCGTTCTCCACACCATTCGAGTTCGATGGCAGCATTGGTCGGTGGTGGCTCGATACCTCGCCCCGGAGAGATCTCTTTGGCGCATAACGGATTATTGTTTCTCGATGAGATGCCTGAGTTTGAGCGCAAGGTGCTCGATTCATTACGAGAGCCTCTAGAGTCAGGTGAGATCATTATTTCACGCGTGGCAGGCAAGACTCGTTTTCCTGCACGCTTTCAGTTGGTCGGAGCCTTGAACCCAAGCCCGACTGGTTATTACGAAGGCAATCAAGCACGCGCTAATCCTCAGATCATATTGCGCTATCTCAATCGATTATCGGGGCCACTGCTTGATCGGTTCGATATGTCATTGGAGATCCCACTATTGCCCAAAGGGATGTTGGCTGAAGGTGGCGATCGTGGTGAAACGACTCAAGTGGTAAAGCAACGAGTTAAACAAGCGCGCCAGTTGATGCTGTCTAGGAACCATAAATCGAATGCGCTGTTAGGCAGCCGAGAAATTGAAAAGTACTGCCCATTGAGGCGTGAGGATGCAGAATTTCTGGAAACGGCTCTGCATCGATTAGGTTTATCAATTCGTGCTTATCATCGCATTATTAAGGTAGCGCGAACCATTGCGGACCTAGAGGGTAATGAGCAGATTGAAAAGAAGCATTTATCAGAGGCACTTGGTTATCGAGCGATGGATCGACTCTTGAAACAACTCTCGGCTCAAGCTGTATAGTCATGCCAATCGTAGTAAACAACGGGTCATTTATTTACTGTGATTGGTATAAAAACAAGAAAGCCTGCTTTTACGCAGGCTTTCGTTGTTATGAACTAATGGTTATTAGAAAGCAGTGATTAGAACTTGTAGTTCAAGCCAACTGAGACGATGTATTGTGATTCATCGTAGAAGGTAATGTTCGAGTCGCTGGTGCCGTAGCCCGCAAGCGAAACAAACGACCAGTTTTCCCAGTCCATGAATTGATCATATTCATACGCGGCAAATAGGTTGATGTTGTCGTCGCTGCGCTTCTTGCTGTAGATAGGGTTGCTTGCATCGTAAGAGCGTTGGTTATAGCCCGCTGTCAGAGCGTACTGGTGGCGGCCTATGCCACTAAATAGACTCACTTCACCACCAAACTGTTCGTAAGACTCAGCGTTACCGTCGGCATCCCTTGATTGGTAAATCAATGATGGTACTAACATCATGGTGCGATTGATTGGCTGACGGTACTGACCTTTCAGGTAGAAAGTATTGGCATCACGCTGTAGTTCTTCTCTAACTCGATCATCTTCTACATCTTTGGTGGCGTAGGCCATGTCTAACGAGAAAGCTGAGCCCGCAATGCTACTTAGTTTCAAACGAAAGGCATTGCCTGTTTCATCCGTTTTGGTGCGACCTGAAGTGGTGTTGTACGGATCGGCCCAAGTCTCACCAGACATGATAGTCGGCAGAAGTGAAGCGTCGATGGTCATGCCTGACTCTAGTTGGTATTTATAGCCAACCTCCAGTACAACAGTACCGGTTGCCACATCATCACGAGCGGTACCTGTGTACACCTGGTGATTTAGCTTCTCACCAAAGGTGTAAGCGACACTGCCTAAAGGGGCGATAAGAAATGAGCTCTCAGATGAGGCTTTCTGTGTATTTGACGAAATGGTGCTATCAGCATCGGTATTAAAGTTTGAGGTGGAAGAGGTAACCCCTGTATTAATAGAGATTTCACCACTGAAACCTTGTTCGTCTGCAAGCTTGGCAAAAGCAGGAGAGGCTGCAATGCTCAGTGCCAAAAGCGTTATTTTTATTTTCATTCAAAGGCTCCTTGCCTACCAGTTCTTAGGACTGGATATTGATATCAGTAAAGCACAACGTTTTCAGGATGATTGTTTATTGATGAATCTTTTTGAACTAGTGCAAAAAAGGAAGCCGAAGCTTCCTTTAATCAATACGTTACTTCTTAAGTAGAAAGTTAACGAGCTCGAAGTACTCATCGAGAGAGCTAATACCTTGAGCGTCTACTAGGTAGCGGTTGTTAACTACGACCGCAGGAACACCAGAAAGACCGCTGTCTTTGAATGCTTTGTCGAAGCGGCGAACCATAGAGTCGACTGCAAAGCCGTTGTATGCCGCATCGAATTTCTTAGCATCAACGCCTTCGTCTAGGAAGATTTGACGCAATTCTGCTTCATCGCGTGGTGGCTTGTTCATGGTGTGGATGCGGTTAAACATCACTGGTACCATTTTATCTTCAACTTTCAGGGCAATCATGGTCGCGTAAGCTTTGCTCATTGGCAGGCCCATGTTACCACCCATGAATGAAACATGGTTCTTCTGTAGCTTAGCGTCTTTTGGTAGCTGTTGTTTTAGCTGTTGGATGATTGGTTCAAAGCTATTACAGTGTGGGCAGTAGAAAGAGAAGAACTCTGTCACCATTGGTTTTTTTGATGCTTCTAGATCGAGAACTTTGTAGTGTTCACCTTCGTTAAATTTCGCAGCGTGAGCTGAAAGGCTCAACATGATCAATGAGAAAAATGCGAATAGCTTTTTCATTTATCCAATCTCCATTATGTTTGAATTTTTATCTAGTTGTGTTGCGATTGCTGTTACCACTGAGGCATTAACGAAAGTGGTGGCTCTTGCAGGGTAGCAATTTGCTCTTTACAAGCAAGTACTTGTTGCTCCCAATATTTTGGATCATTAAACCATGGGAAGGCTAGAGGAAATGCAGGATCGTTCCATCGTTTCGCCAACCATGCCATGTAATGCACCATACGTAGACCGCGTAGTGGCTCGATTAGTTTCAGTTGCGCGGTATTAAAATCGCAAAATTCTTGATAGCTCTCTAGCAGAATATCCAGTTGCATTAGCTTATCTTGACGCTCGCCGTTAAGCAGCATCCACAAATCTTGTATCGCTGGGCCGTTACGTGCGTCATCAAGGTCGACGAACATTGGCCCGTCACGCCATAAGATATTGCCAGGGTGGCAGTCACCATGCAGGCGGATGTTGTCAATGTTGCTCGGCCACTGACTCTCTAGCTCTTTTATCAGAAGGTCTACGTCATTGAAGAACGCTTTTTCTAGGTGTGTCGGGATAAACTGAGAGTTCTCTAGAATCTTACGTGGCTGATAAAGGTATTCATCTAAGCTGATGGTCGGGCGATGTTGGAATGTTCTTCCCGCGCTGGCTTTATGAATACGACCCAGAAAACGTCCAACGCCTTCCAGTTGATCTAGATTGTCGACTTCATACTGTCTGCCGCCAACGCTTTCGAACAATGCAAATAGGTAGCCTTGATATTCATGTAAGGTTGCGCCATTGATTCGCATTGGAGGTGCAACTGGCATCTCTTGTTCGATAAGCTCGAGTGCGAAGTCATGCTCTTCTTGGATCTGTGCTTTGTTCCAGCGCTGCGGACGATAAAATTTAACGACGTAGCGTTTACGGTCTTCATCGGTGAATTGATACACTCGATTTTCGTAACTGTTGAGAGCGAGAAGCCCGGATTCAGCACGGACTCCAATACTCTCCAGTGCGTACCACATGAAGTCAGGAGTCAGGTTATCAAAGTTAAAGGCTTGCATCGTCATAGAATAAAAAAGGCTCATTACTGAGCCTTTTTCCATTTATTGGGTTGTTATACCTAGCACTAAGGTGACTGGTATCAGAGCTTTTTGATAAAGCGGCTTTCGACTTTCATCGTAAACTCTTCATTATCCGAGAGTATAAACTGAATTGTCGAAACTGGTGAGCTCAGTTTTTCTGGATCGACGCCTAAACTGATAGGAAGGTTTAAAACCTCACCTGGGTCTACGGTAATCGTTTGTTTGCCGTACCAGATAGAATCCGGCAGCCCGCTGACATCAAGTTTGTACTCTTGCTCTTGCTGAGTCTTGTTGATGACTTTCAAGTTGTAAGTATTTTCGACAAGCCCTTGGCTATTGATTCTAAATAGTTGGTTTCTATCGCGCAGAACGCTTAAGCCTGCAGGATCAACACTCGCGATTTGTGCGAAAAACAGTCCCAACATAACGATTAGTATTACGCCATAGCCCAAGAGCTTAGGACGCATCACCTTGGTTGAGTGCCCCTCAAGCCTATGTTCGGTGGTGTAGTTGATCAGACCTTTCTCATAACCCATACGTTCCATGGTGTTGTCACAAGCATCAATACACGCGCCACAGTTAATACACTCGTATTGCAGACCGTCACGAATATCGATACCCGTTGGGCACACTTGAACGCATAAATTACAGTCAATACAGTCGCCTAGACCAAGTTCTTTTGGATCGGCTTTACGAGAGCGAGGGCCGCGGCTTTCACCTCGTTCAGTGTCGTAACCCACGATGAAGGTATCTTTATCGAACATTGCCGATTGGAAACGCGCATACGGACACATGTGCAGACAAACAATAGAACGCATCCATCCCGCATTCGCATAAGTACACCCAGCAAAGAACAATACCCAAAACACTGGCCAGAAAGTCGAGTTAAAGGTAAAGAAGCCAACCACCAGCTCTTTGATTGGGATGAAGTAACCGACAAAGGTTAAGCCCGTCGCAATCGCAATAGCCCACCACGCGATGTGCTTGATAGTTTTTCTGAGAATTAAATTGCTCGTCAGTTTGCCCGAGTCTTGTTTTCTTCGCTTATTGGCAGCACCTTCCAGTTTCTCTTCGAACCAGATGTACATGAAGGTCCAGACGGTTTGTGGACACAGGTAGCCACACCAGACTCGCCCTAAGAAGGTGGTTATGAAGAACAAGCCAAACGCCGCAATCATGAAGAGGATAGCGAGTAGCGTTAGATCTTGTGGGTATAGGGTTGTACCAAAGAAGTTGAACTGTTGGCTGCCGATATCGAGCAAGATCGCTTGTCGCTCACCAAATGGGATCCATGGGATAAGCGCAAAAAGTAAAAGTAAGAACCAACCGCCATAACGGCGCAGTTGTTGGAATTTACCTTTGCTTTCTCGAACATAGATTCGGTTACTTGGGTTAAATCGATCTCCATTACCTTTATGTGTTTTTGGGTTAAAGGTTTTAGGAGTCACATCTTTGATATCGATTTTATCCTGACTCATGGACTATCCTTTTTGTGGCTTGTTTGCCCGGTTAACTCGAGCATGACGACATTACTTGAAAGTATGGTTTAGAGAACCTGTAGAAATTGAGCTTGGTGCATTTATTGGTATCGCACTCACTCTTATTATTTTAGAAGATTCTTATGGATGGCGATTATAGCGACAATCTTGTTCTCATTTCTTTAACGCTATCAACCTTTAACAACAAAAGTCATAACAGTTGTGACGAAAAAATAGCGAACAGAAACAAAAAAGCGACCGAGTGGTCGCTTTTAAACATTGAGTGTTTTATCTATACGGCAATTGAGCCCTAAATAAATAGGCGACTAAAGAAGGCCACGCGCTTTTAGAATTGCGGTTTTGAAATCATCTTCTTGGTCTTTTTTAAGACCTGGGATCATTTCATCTTTTTCGCTATTACGCATTTTTAGATGGTAGATAAGAACATCGTCAGTTAGCTCTTCAAGCTTACCTTGGTAGCCCGCTTCTTTTGATAGCTTAATGATGAACTCTAATAGGTTAAGCTCTTGATCTTTCTGCCACTCAGGCTCCATCAGTTCAAGCAGTTCTTCAATGCGGTGACACTTCATACTTTATTTCTCCACAAATTTTATAATGATTTGTGGCTAAGGTATCAAATCGGGTAGGGAATACCAATGTGTAAACACATTTCAAGATGGGAGCGGGCAAGAAAAAAGCGCAGTAAAAACTGCGCTTTTTGTTAAGCGGCTTTAATTACTTTTGTTGCAGTCGGTGCTAATAAAGCAGCCTTCTCAACGAGAGTCATTGTAGGAGCCAATTTCTTAGCCGTTGGAGCAGCAACAAAGCCACTACGACGACGCATCGCACTACGGTTGGTGTGCGAGAACCTGACAGCTGTTGGGCGCATTAATTTACCTAACGGTCAGGCATATCCATTGCCAATCTAATGGCCTGATTTATCATGAGCTCCGCCTCAATTACTTGAAGAGTCACTCGTCTGGCTTTCGCCAATCCGAAAAATAAATCAGGATAATGATATGCATGCATATCAAGGGTTAGATTATCACTATCTAAGTTATCGATCGACGCCTGAGTGATAATTAAACGATATTAGAGCTAAAATAGTGTGAGCAGTATATTTGAGTTTGAACCTCTTTCAGGCTTAAGATGATGTTTTAAAGGAGGTGCATATGTCGTTCTTAAAGAAAACGTTAGCAAGTTTTGGAATTGGATCTGCCAAGGTGGATTCTGTATTGCAACAGGAAGTGCTTTATCCAGGTAAGAAGGCGAGCATTATTGTACATGTCTACGGAGGCGCTCAGCCGCAGGAGATCGATAACATTGATCTCAACTTATGCTGTCGCTACGTCAAAGAAGTTACCGCGAACTCGCAAGGACAAGAGGGCGGTCATAAACGCCGAATGCACCAGACGTACTCGCTGGCAAAATGGAGCTTGCCGTATGCCTTTGTGATTCAGCCGGGTGAAACCCGTGACTTTGAATGTGAGTTTGATGTGCCACTGAACACACCGGTTACGATTGGTGATTCAAAGGTATGGCTGGAAACCGGGTTGGATATTGCGATGGCGATTGACCCATCGGATAAAGACACCTTAACGGTTCGTCCCGACCCACTGCTCGATGGTATTTTTAACGAGCTTGAAGCTCAAGGCCTGCGCATTCGTCAAGTGGAATGTGAAGCGGTTAAAGGCTTTGAACTGCCGTTTGTACAAGAGTTTGAGTTTGTGCCGACGACGGGTCCTTATCATGGCCGTTGGCGTGAATTGGAAGTGGTGGCTCATCGTGATGAAACAGAGCTGAAGTTGTGGTTCGAGATTGATAGAAATCGCGATGGTGCAAAAGGCATGTTAGCGAGCTTGCTAGGCGTTGGTAAGCTACAGCGTCAATTGAGTGTGCCACTGGATACCTCACCACAAGATGCTGGCAAGATGGTACTTGAATATCTAGATAACGCCTCTTAGTTCCTATAACCCTTTATTTAACTCTTTGGTTATTTAGCTTTGGATCTTTTAGCTTCATTACATATTTCAGGTGTCATTAATGTCATAAAAGGTGTCATAAAAATTTAAGCTTACACGTGTAAGCTTAATGTGCAATACTGGGTCAATCGAACATTTACTCTAGTAGGATATTCATGTCTGCATCATCAGCCAGCGAATACAGTGACATCGAAGAACGCGCTAATGCAATAACCCATGGCTTGGGCGTTGTGCTCGGCGTGGTTGGTCTGATCTTGCTGCTTATTCGTGCGTTTGATTACCAAGCCGACATGCTAACTGTTGCTAGTATGGCGGTGTATGGCAGCAGTATTATTCTGCTCTTTCTCGCCTCCACGTTGTACCACTCTATCACCACTGAGAAAACCAAGCGCTTACTCAAAACCCTTGACCACTGTGCGATTTATTTGTTGATTGCGGGCAGTTACACGCCGTTTCTCTTAGTGGGCTTAAGAACTCCATTAGCGATGGGCTTGATGGCGGTGATCTGGGGGATTGCGCTAGTGGGCATCATCATGAAGATAGCCTTCGTTTATCGATTCAAGCGTTTATCGCTGTTCATTTACCTAGCGATGGGTTGGCTATCTTTGATAGTTGTTTATCAATTAGCGATGAATATCGATATAGGTGGTTTGGTGTTACTGGCAGTTGGCGGAGTGATTTACTCGCTGGGTGTGATTTTCTATGTGGCAAAACGCATCCCTTATAACCATGCCATCTGGCACTTGTTTGTATTGGCGGGCTGCGCTTGCCATTTCTTCGCTATCTATCTGTTTGTGACACCGGTTTAGTTTTGATTGAACCGGTATGCCCCTAACGGGTAGAAACGTCAGTGATCTCCACGTCTATTTTATATTCAGGATACTTATCAACATCGATCGCTAAGTATTTACCTTCTGCCGAAGTTTGTGGTCGAAGGTAGGTATCAGCAAGGCGCTTAATGGATTGCCAAGTGTTGATACTGCCTTGATGCAGCAGCTCACCCGTTGGTGAGTAGACAGTGATATTTAGCGTAACTAGCACGACGGCTTCTGTGCTTTGGTTAGTGACTGAAATTGGTAAGATTAGCTGTTCATTCTCGTAGAGTCCTGCCCCAATCAAAACGTCCACACCTGATTTGGAAAGCTGCAAGCTTGGCTTGGTGTCTCCAATCTTGATTGTGGTACCGCGTGTGTTTTTGGCTACAGGAATACTCGTCAATGCTGACTCTGCATTCGATGATGCGTTACTCACATACTGCCAAGTAAAATCGTCTTTTAGTAACACTTGCTTACCATCAGACAATGTGACCATTTGATCAGCAAAGGCAGAACTTACGAATACTGAGTTTGCGAGCAATGCGCTAGCGAGAAGTACGTATGATTTCATCTGTGTTTCCTTAAATATTCGCGTAATTAGCGTCGCCAAAAGGCTGGGAAAAATAGAACAATGAGCGTTAGTATCTCAAGTCGGCCCATCAACATGCCTAAACTTAATAACCATTTAGCGGCGTCTGGCAGTGGAGCAAAGTTCCCGGTTGGACCGATCACGCTGCCCATGCCTGGGCCCACGTTGGCAACGGCTGTGATAGCGCCTGAGATGCTTGTTATTGGGTCTAACCCCATCGCACTCAAACCACCAGCAATTAAGATAATCGTAATAAAGAACATCAAACCAAATGCCACGAGTGAACGCACAATATCGTCATTCACAGGTCGCTGATTGTAGCGTTGAACAAACACGCCTGATGGGTGAATCAGCTTCATCATTTGTTTGTGGAGCATGGTCATCGCAATCTGGAAACGGAAGATTTTAATACCGCCAGAGGTTGAACCCGAGCAAGCTCCCGCCATCATTAGGAATGCAAACAAGGTGGTTGGCAGTGCACCCCAGGCGGTGAAGTCTTCTAGGCCAAAACCGGTTGTGGTGACGACTGATACGATGTTGAACATCGAAACACGCATCGCATCCATAACAGTGTAGCCATCTCTAACCACCAACCATGTTGATATTACGGCGCTGGTGACCAAGAACAGGTACGTGAAACCTCTCACTTGCGCGTCTTTGTAGAGGATTGAGAGTTTTCGGCCTCGCAGTGCGCTAACAAACAGTAAGAACGGCAGGCCGCCAAGGAACATGAACAGGGTTCCCACCCAGTGAGCACTGTTGGAGAAGTGGTTCATCGATCCATCTGAGGTTGAGTAACCCCCCGTCGACAGTGTTGTGAACGCGTGATTGATCGCGTCAAAGATGCCCATGCCTGCAAACAAATAGCTAATGATGCATAAACCAGTCAGAACCAGATAAACCGCCACGATGTTCTTCGCGACGGTTTTTGCTCGTGGGCTGCTTTTATCTGACCAGTCGGATGATTCGGTTTGGAACAGGCGCATACCACCAACGTTGAGCATTGGTAGAACCGCTACCGCCATGACGATGAAGCCGATACCACCTAACCATTGCAGTATAGAACGCCACAACAGAATGCTTGGTGCCATGCTGTCTAAGCCGCTTAATACGGTTGAGCCTGTCGTGGTGATACCTGACATGGTTTCGAAGTAGGCGTCCGTAAAGCTGATGTGGTTAATGAAGACAAATGGCAGGGCGGCAAAGGCGCTGGCAATGGTCCAAACCAAAGAGGTGATAAGGAACATGTCCCGCACCCCAAGTCGGAACTTAGCGGAGCGGCCTAAACTCAAGCAGATAAACGCCACTATGTGCGTGATCACGACCGATTGACCAAACTCGAGAAAGCCACCGGTGCCTGTGAAAAAGGCAACCAATGTAGGGATGTACATGAAAAGGGCGAGTTTTGATAACACTAACCCTATCACTAATAATATCGGACGAAAGTTGACCATAGCTTAATAGACCATAGCTTTAATTGATTACAGCTTTGTGCCGGAGCGCCGTTCTCACAAAAGAAAGTTGCGAGAAGAAGCTCACGAGAACAAGGCTATAAGAAGAACGGGCTCGGTTGGAATAGAGACTCAACATCCGGTACGTATTTCTTGTCCACTAGGAACATCACTACGTGGTCATCTTGTTCGATTACGGTTCTATCGTGTGCGATAAGTACTTCTTCTCCGCGAACAATCGCACCAATGGTGGTGCCCGGTGGCAGTTTGATGTCGCCAATCGCTCGGCCAACAACCTTAGAGGTGGTTTCGTCACCGTGAGCAATGGCTTCGATCGCCTCTGCAGCGCCGCGACGTAGAGAGGATACGTTTACAATATCAGCACGACGAACGTGAGTAAGCAGCGCAGAAATGGTCGCTTGCTGTGGAGATATCGCAATATCAATCACGCCACCCTGAACAAGGTCGACATAAGCGCCACGCTGAATCAGCACCATTACTTTCTTGGCGCCCATTCGCTTCGCCAGCATCGCTGACATGATGTTGGTTTCATCTTCATTGGTTAGAGCGATGAACACATCTACCTGATCGATGTTCTCTTCGGTCAGCAGTTCTTGGTCGGCTGCATCACCACAGAATACGATGGTGTTTTCTAATTCTTCAGATAGCTTCTCGGCGCGAGTGTAGCTGCGCTCGATAAGCTTGATGCTGTAGCTCTGTTCAAGGCGTTTTGCCAAGCTTGCACCAATGTTACCACCGCCAACAATCATGATGCGACGATACGGTTTCTCTAGACGCTGAAGCTCACTCATTACTGAGCGGATATGGTTACTTGCTGCCACAAAGAAAACCTCATCATCGGCTTCAATGATGGTAGTACCTTGTGGGCGAATAGGGCGACCTTGACGGAAGATAGCGGCAACACGAGTATCAATGTGCGGCATGTGCTCACGCAAAGCAGACAGTGCGTTACCGACCAGTGGCCCACCGTAGTAGGCTTTTACCGCGACTAGGCTAACTTTCTGTTCAGCAAAGCTCACAACCTGCAATGCACCTGGATATTGAATCAGGCGCTCGATGTAGCTGGTGACGAGTTCTTCTGGGGCAATCAAATGATCGACCGGAATCGCCCCTGATTTGAAGAGTGCTTCTTTCTCTTCTAAATACTGTGGAGAGCGGATACGGGCAATACGGTTTGGTGTGTTAAACAGAGAAAAGGCAACCTGACATGCGGCCATGTTGGTTTCATCCATGTTGGTTACGGCAACCAACATGTCGGCATCTTGCGCGCCCGCTTCACGTAGTGTGTTCGGGTGGCTGGCATAACCGTTTACAACCCTAAGGTCGTATTTGTCCTGAAGTTCACGAAGTCGGTCGGCATTACGGTCGACGATCGTGATGTCATTGTTTTCACCCACTAGGTTTTCAGCAAGGGTGCCGCCAACTTGTCCAGCACCTAGAATAATGATCTTCATAGCCTTTCTCTTATTTTTGCCGTTGTAATTCTAGTGATCTATTTTCGCATTTGATAATGCACTAGAAAGAAACAGCGGCTAAGAAATAAATTCTTAGCCGCTGTTAGTTGTTATGCCTGTTTTACTAGAACTGCGTAGTAGAAGCCATCCATATCTTCTTCACCAGGCAGTATTTGACGACCCGGTTTTTCGATATCAGACCCAACCAGCGTTGCGTTCTCGGTACGCTCTAAGAATGCTTTCACTTGCAGCACGTTTTCTTGCGGCGTGATAGAACATGTCGCATAAACCATAGTGCCGCCTTCTTTTAGCTGGCGCCACATTGCATCCAAGATCTCGCTTTGCAGCTCTGCTAGAGCATCAATATCAGATGCACGGCGTAGCCACTTAATGTCAGGGTGACGGCGGATTACACCCGTCGCTGAACACGGAGCATCAAGTAGGATGCGGTCAAACTGACTGCCCGTCCACCACTCTTCAGGGTAGCGAGCATCACCACAGATTACGTCGGCACGTAGTTGTAGGCGTTCAAGGTTATCGTAAACGCGGTCTAGGCGTTTAATATCACTGTCGATTGCAACCACTTCAGTGTCTTGAGTATGTTCAAGAATGTGTGCAGTTTTACCACCAGGTGCTGCGCAGCAATCTAGGATTAGCTCACCATCTTTTGGTGTTAGGTAATCAACAGAAAGTTGAGCTGCAGCATCTTGTACTGATACCCAGCCTCGGTCGAAACCAGGAAGCAAAGTAACATCACAAGGTGATGCTAATTTTATGGCATCAGCCGCTTCAGGGTGCAGTGTGTATTCAATGTTTTCGTTTTTAAGCAGTTCAACATACTCGTCACGAGTGTGGTGTTGGCGGTTTACGCGCAGCCACATTGGTGCCTTGCTGTTGTTTGCTTCAACCAATTGCTCCCACTGATCTGGGTAGCTTTCTTGAAGCATTTTTAGAATCCAGCTTGGATGGCTGTATTTGCCCGCATTGTGGCTAACGGCTTTCTCATCTAGCTCTTCTTGATCGCGCAGGTAGCTGCGAAGTACTGCGTTGATCAAACCACTCAGGCTTGGGCCGCGCAGTGTTTTGGTTGCTTCAACTGTTTCAGCAACGGCGGCATGCGAAGGAATTCGCATAAAGCCCAACTGATAAATGCCTACTAGGATCAGGTGATGGAAGACGCGCTTTTTACCTTTAAGCGAGTTTTCCATCAGTTCGTTAGCGATTGACTCTAAGCGAGGCAGGTAACGAAGTGCGCCGTAGCAAATCTCTTGCAGTAGAGCATGGTCTCGCGGACGGATCGTTTTTTGAGCCGCAGGGAGAGCGTGTGAAAGAGAGTGGCCTTTATCGACAACTTGGAATAGGACATTTGCAGCAGCAGCGCGAACATTCATGAGGGGTACCGAATATTTATTTGAATACATGAGGGCATCTCTGCCCTCGTAAAGGTTTTCTAAACTGTGTTTTTACAAGCTACACATTTTTAAGTGCATATTGAGTAGCTTTAAAGCGGTTAAGAAAGTTGAGTACCAACTTCAAACCAGCTTGCACGTGAGTTCAAGATGTCTTGAACTGACATGGCTTTTTTACCTGGAACTTGTAGCTGTTCCAATACTAGTACTTTGTCGCCAGTCGCAACATAAATACCAGTCTTATCTGCTTTGATGATTGAGCCAGCTGGCGCAGATGTCGATTCTTCATCAACACGCGTCTGCCAAACTTTAATGCTTTTTTCATCATTAGAGCTGCTATCAACAATCGCAAAGTGACTCATTGGCCACGGGTTGAAAGCGCGCACACAACGTTCGATGTGTTCTGCACTGTCATTCCAATCAATTTTAGCTTCTTCTTTGCTCAGCTTCTTCGCGTAGTTAGCAAGTTCGTCGTCTTGCTTCTCAGCAACAGCCTTACCAGAAGCTATGTCTGCTAAACACTCAACAAGAGCATCAGGACCAAGGCCAGCCAACTTCTCGTACATTGACGCACTGGTATCTGTAGATTCGATTGGTAGCGTCGCGATACTTAGCATGTCACCAGTATCTAGGCCGATATCCATCTGCATGATCGTCACGCCAGTCTCTTTATCGCCCGCCCAGATAGAGCGTTGGATTGGAGCAGCACCACGCCAGCGCGGCAGGATAGAGCCATGCACGTTAATACAACCCAAGCGAGGCGTATCTAGTACAGCTTGTGGAAGAAGTAAGCCGTATGCGACAACAACCATGATGTCAGCATTCAAACCTGCTAGCTCTTGCTTAGCTTCATCTGACTTGAAATTTTCTGGTTGGTAAACCGGAATATTGTTTTCAAGTGCGATGTTTTTTACTGGGCTCGCAGTCAGTTTTTTACCGCGGCCTGCTGGACGATCTGGCTGTGTGTAAACAGCAATAACTTCATGCTCCGAAGACAACAACGCCGCCAAGTGACGGGCGGCGAAATCCGGAGTACCTGCGAAGACAATTCTTAAAGATTGACCCAAGGTAGACTTCCTTCTTAATTTAGTAATAGCAGCGGTTATTAACCTTGTTTCTCGTTGAAACGTTTAATCTTCGCTAGCTTATCTTGAATACGTTTGCGCTTTAGTGGCGATAGGTAATCAACAAACAACTTGCCTTCAAGGTGGTCAAGTTCGTGCTGAACACAGATAGCCAGAAGGTCGTCAGCGTCGAATGTGAATTCGTTGCCTTCACGATCTAATGCTTTAACCGTTACTTCTGCAGCGCGAGGTACTAGAGCTCGAGCGCCTGGTACAGATAGGCAGCCTTCTTCGATACCATCTTCGCCACGTTTGTCGGTAATTTCAGGGTTGATCAGAACCATAGGCTCGTCACGTGTTTCTGAAATATCGATAACAACGATGCGCTGGTGGAAATCTACTTGCGTTGCCGCAAGGCCGATACCTTCTTCGTCGTACATGGTTTCAATCATGTCATCAACGAACTTTTGAATCTCTGGGGTAACTTCTTTTACCGGTTTCGCCACGGTACGTAGACGATCATCTGGTAATGTTAATACTTGTAATACAGACATATACACTCGAAATATTGAACTGTGCCGAAACAGCTTAAACCTTGTTGGCTCAATTCTAGACATTTTAGAGGTCAAATGACAGCATCCTGAAGGTAATTCTCTAATCAGATGTCATATATTCAGACCAAGGAACCTAGGTCATGCGTCATTTTTTCCCCGCTTTATCTCTTATTTGTGCCTCGCTTTCGTTCGCCACTATGGCTGAAAATAGTGAACAACCTTTAACCATTAAACAAGGAGCACCCGAAGAGTATGTGGTGGTGAAGGGCGATACTTTGTGGGATATATCCGCGATGTATCTCGATAGCCCTTGGTTGTGGCCAAGGTTATGGCAGGTAAACCCTGAAATAGAAAACCCTCACCTTATTTACCCTGGAGATAAATTGTCTTTGGTTTGGATTAATGGTGAGCCTGTATTGAGCCTCAAACCCGTCATCAAGCTAAGCCCTAAGATTCGTGTCTCTGAGAAGAAAGCAGTACCTACCGTCAATGAGGGGCTGGTTTTGCCGTATCTACAATCTGATCGCTTGGTTGAGCAGCAAGATATTCAATCGGCTCAACGAGTGTTGGGGACAAGTGATGGTAAACGTTTCTTATCAGGTGAAGACCGACTATTTATCTCGGGCAATCAGCAACATCAAAAATGGGGTATTTACCGTTCTGTCGAAACTTATCAACGACAACAACATCAAGCGAGTATTACCTCTTTGCGTTTGGTCGCCACGGCGCGTTTGAAAGAGGTGGATGCTGAGTTCAGTAGTTTACAGATAGAGACTCAACTGCAAGAGGTGTTACTTAATGACCTCGTGTTACCAGAACTTGGCGTTGCTCAGGTGAAGCTCTCAACCACATTTTATCCAGCGCCTAGTGCTGCGGGGCAGTTTGCTAATATCTTGGGTTCATTAGATGGCAGCCAATACAGTGCAAAGAATCAAGTGGTCGTTATTAATAAAGGCTCACAGGACAATCTTCGCCAAGGCTCTATGTTTACGCTCAGTGAAAGCGGCGCTGTGGTGTTTGGTAAGCAAGGTGAATACAGCTACAAAGAGTCTGCGGCGAGCGATAAGGTGCAGTTGCCAAGTACCTCACTTGGTAGTTTGATGGTCATTCGTCCTTATGAGTATTTTAGCTTGGCCTTGATCACTCAGAGCTCAAAACCGGTTAGTAATGATATTCTGGCGGTATCGCCTTTGGATCTGGCTTTGAAGGAAGAAGCTAAGGGCACCGAGTGAATGAGCAACAACTGAGTGCTTGGTTAACTCTAAGTTTTGTTCCGCAATTAGGTGGCAAGCGCCTTTCTCGACTGCTGAGTATTGATTCCCCTTTGAATATTGTTGGTTACTCAAGTCAGCAACTACAAGCGCTTGGTTTGTCTGCCAAGCAAATTGCCTATCTAAGAGATCAAGCCCCAAGAGAAGTGGAGGCTTGCCTAGAGTGGCAAGCAAGACAACCCAACCATCACATCATTACCCCGAATTGCTCGCATTATCCCAAACTACTGAATGAGACCGCCTCTGCGCCAAGCGTACTTTTCGTTAAAGGTCACGTTGAAAAACTGATTGAGCCTCAAATCGCAATGGTTGGCAGTCGTAATGCCAGTATTGAAGGGCTGCAAACCGCGAAGTCGTTCGCCAAAGAGTTTGTGCAAAATGGCTTGATTGTCACGAGTGGCTTAGCGTTGGGTATTGATGGTTATGCTCATGATGGTGCTCTAGATAAAGGAGGGGAGACTTTCGCGGTTTTAGGTTCAGGTTTGGATTCAATTTACCCTGCGAGGCACAGAAACCTAGCGGATAGGATTTGTGAGAATGGTGCGCTGATCTCAGAATTCCGCCCAAGCGCAAAGCCACGACCTGAACATTTCCCTCGACGTAACCGTATTATAAGTGGGTTATCGCTCGGAACCTTGGTAGTTGAAGCGGCTGAGAAGAGTGGCTCTTTGATTACAGCTCGCTATGCCATGGAGCAAGGCCGAGAGGTGTTTGCGCTTCCTGGCTCTATTCATAACCCAACCAGTCGAGGAGGTAATAGCTTAATCAAAGCTGGAGCATGTTTGGTACAGAGTGCACAAGATGTTCTGATTGAAATAAAGAGTCTGTTAGACTGGTCTATCGATCAGCAACCCAGCTTGTTCGAACCTACGCCCAGTATGGGGGAAAATGAACAATTGCCATTTCCACAGCTGTTAGCTAACGTAGGGTTAGAGGCGACACCCGTTGATATTTTGGCACAGAGAACCCATATACCTGTGCATGAGGTCATGATGCAGCTTTTAGAGCTTGAGCTCTCAGGGCATGTTGTTGCAGTTTCCGGTGGCTATATTCGAAAGGGGAGAGGCTAAGCTATGATGATGGACATACTGATGTACTTGTTTGAAACCTACATCCATAGCGATTCTGAATTGCAGGTGGATCAAGATGAGCTGGAAGATGAACTTCTTCGAGCAGGGTTTCACCAAGATGATATTTATAAGGCCCTCCATTGGTTAGAAGATCTTGCTGCATTGCAAGATACTGAGAATCAAGCGGCGATTAGTGTGTGTTCCAATACCTCGATGCGTATTTATACCAGTCGAGAGATTTCACGTATTAATATGGAGTGTCGAGGCTTCTTATTGTTCCTTGAGCAGATCAACGTGCTTACGACAGAGATTCGTGAAATGGTGATTGATCGTGTGATGGGGCTTGAGACCAACGAATTTGAATTGGATGATCTGAAATGGATTATCTTAATGGTGCTATTTAATGTACCGGGTAATGAAAGTGCTTACACGCAAATGGAAGAGCTGTTGTACACCAAAGAGCAAGGTATCTTGCATTAATACAGGCTTGTCATGAGTAGTAAGATTGATAATCAGCTTTTTTCAGCACATGAACATGCATTAGAGCATGAACCATGTCCACAGTGTGGTGGAGAGCTTCAGCTTCGCCATGGTAAGCACGGCCCATTTTTAGGCTGTAAGCAGTATCCGAGCTGTGATTACATCAAGCCGTTGCATCAAAATGATGGCCACGTGGTGAAAGAGTTGGGTGTACCGTGCCCTAAATGCCAAAACGAATTGGTATTAAGGCAAGGCCGCTTTGGGATGTTCATTGGCTGTAGCAGTTACCCAACGTGTAATCACATCGAATCTTTGGACCAACCAAAAGAACAACTTGAAGAGCAGCCACTTGTTGCTTGCCCTGAGTGTGGCAGAGGCCATTTGGTTGAGCGTAAATCTCGCTATGGCAAAACCTTCTATGCTTGTGATAACTACCCAAAGTGTAAGTTCGCAGTAAACCAACCACCTATTATCGGTCGTTGTGAAGAGTGTCAGTTCCCGTTGTTACTTGAGAAGAAAACAGCCAATGGAACCAAGAAACAATGCGCTGATCGCAAGTGTCACCACATTCAATCTCAATAACCTGATGTTATAGACAAAAAAACGGCGCTCACTGAGCGCCATTTTTATATCAAATCCACAATGTCGGCTACTTCATCTGCTCAGCAAACTCATGCACAGCAGGGTAAGCTTGCTTATCGAGAATGTCTGCCAGTGAGCATAACGCTCTTTGCAGTTCTGCGTTGTAGTCAGCGCTCACGTTAATGTGGCCCATCTTACGACCTGCACGCTTCTCTTTGCCATACCAATGAACATGACAGCCACCTTGAGCTAGAATAGCCCCGGGTAGGGTATCTTCACCAAGAATGTTGATCATTGCGGTTGGGCGAATCAGTTTAGTACTGCCTAGTGGCATACCACACACAGCACGTAGGTGGTTCTCAAACTGACAAGTTTCAGCGCCTTGCTGTGTCCAATGGCCAGAGTTATGAACGCGTGGTGCAATCTCATTAACCAGCAGTGAACCTTGAACATCAAAGAACTCAAGTGCTAGCACGCCAACGTAATCCAAACGTTCTGCAACAGCGGTGAACATGGTTTTTGCTTGCTCTTGCAGTTCAATGTCATCAATCGCTGTCGATAAGCTCAATACGCCGTCGGTGTGAACATTTTCAGCCAGTGGGTACACTTGGATCTCGCCATTGGCGCCACGAGCACCGACAAGTGATACTTCGCGGTCAAACGGAATGAACTCTTCAGCCACAATCGCTTGGTTGTCTGTTGCTGCAATGCACTCAGCCATTTCTGTCCAAGTTGACTCAACATTATCTAATGTCTTTAAGCGCCACTGGCCTTTACCATCGTAGCCGCCAAGTGTGCTCTTCAATACCATTGGTAAGCCTACGTGAGCGATTGCAGCGTCAAAGTCTTCGCGAGAGTTAATCACGTAGTACTTAGCATTTTTCACGTTTGCTTCGTCTAACAGGGCTTTTTCAAGACGACGGTCACCGCCAGCTTTGATTGCTTCTGTTGTCGGTAAGAACTTACCGCTGCGCTCACATACCTCAAGCACGTCGTGAGGGATATGTTCGAACTCTGCAGTAATGACGTCCGCACGCTCAATCGCATTGTCTAAGCCGTTGCCTAGAATTGCTTGCGTTAATGGGTGAACAATATTTTTGCTGCCAACATCAAAAGCAGAAATTTCAATATTCAGCGGTGCCCCAGCTAGGGACATCATGCGAGCAAGTTGGCCCGCGCCTAACACAAGAACATGCATGGGAATTAGTCCTCAGCAGGGTTTGGATTAGCCAGAACCGTTTCTGTTTGCTCAGAGCGGAACGCTTCTACTTTTGCCATCACTTCTTCATTGTGAGTACCAATGATTTGGGCTGCTAGGATACCAGCATTGGCAGCGCCAGCTTCACCGATAGCCAAAGTACCTACTGCAATGCCTTTTGGCATCTGTACGATAGAAAGCAGAGAATCCATGCCTTTCAGTGCTTTAGATTGAACAGGAACACCTAAAACAGGTACGCTTGTGAAAGCTGCAGCCATGCCCGGAAGATGCGCAGCACCGCCAGCACCAGCAATAATCACTTTAATACCGCGCTCTTTCGCACTGGTTGCGTAGTCAGCAAGCAACTGAGGTGTGCGGTGAGCAGAAACCACTTTTGTTTCGTACGCCACGCCAAACTGATCCAACATTTCTGCAGCTAGCTTCATTGTTGGCCAATCAGATTTAGAACCCATGATAATACCGACAGTCATCTCAAACTCCTTCAGGTACGATTTAATTAGTGATTAGATATTTTGCGCGCATTATACGGGTAAAATTGCTTAAGGAAAACGTTTGCGTCAGTCTAAGTTGTTAATTGATACATTTTATAAACAAATAGCTTTAGTCACAGTGAATGATAATTTGTACACTTAGCGAGTTCGATAACAGAATTAATGAGGCAACCCTTGGATAACTTTCAACATACTTTGCAGGCATTACAACAAGGTGAAGTCATTGCTTACCCGACTGAAGGCGTTTTTGGGGTCGGTTGTGATCCCGATAATCCACAAGCCATTAAGAAATTGCTCGATTTAAAACAGCGGCCGATGGAGAAAGGGTTGATCCTAATTGCTGCGAGTTACGAGCAGTTGCTGCCCTATATTGATGAAAGCCAGTTGACGGAAGCGCAGTTAGCGACCGTAAAAGCAACATGGCCGGGACCAGTGACTTGGATACTGCCAACCAGCAGTAAAGTAACTGATTGGGTCAGCGGCCAGTTTGATTCCATCGCGGTACGAGTGACTGATCACCCTTTGGTTCAAAGAATGTGTAATGAATTCGGTAAGCCGTTAACCTCGACCAGTGCCAACCTGACAGGTGAACCGCCTTGTATGACGACTGAAGAAGTTCAACAGCAACTTGGCCAACATTTGGTCGCTATTTTAGAAGGTCAAACGGGTGGTCGTGAGAAGCCAAGCGAAATTAGAGATGCAAAAACGTCGAAAATATTAAGACAGGGTTAAACCCTGCAAAGGAAGAAAGATGTCAGCAATTGATAAAGAAGCAGTAAAACAGTTTTTACTGAGCCTACAAGATTCGATTTGCCAGCAGCTTGAGCAAGCTGATAGCACTGCACTGTTTGAAGAAGATGCATGGCAGCGTGAACCTGGCGAGCGCCTTGGTGGCGGTGGTCGAACTCGCGTGATGACCAATGGTGCGGTATTCGAGCAAGGTGGGGTTAATTTCTCTCACGTAGCGGGTAAGGCGATGCCTGCCTCAGCCACAGCTCACCGCCCTGAATTAGCCGGACGTAAGTTTGAGGCTATGGGGGTTTCATTAGTTATCCACCCTAAAAACCCATATATCCCAACCTCACACGCGAACGTTCGATTCTTCATTGCGGAAAAAGAAGGGGAAGACCCAATTTGGTGGTTTGGTGGTGGTTTTGACTTAACGCCATTTTATCCTTTTGATGAAGACTGCCAATCTTGGCATCAAACCGCTAAAGACCTGTGTGCGCCGTTTGGTGATGACGTTTATCAAGAACACAAGGAGTGGTGTGATAAGTACTTCTATCTGCCTCACCGTGATGAAACACGTGGTGTTGGTGGTCTGTTCTTTGATGACTTAAATGAGTGGGGCTTCGATAAGAGCTTTGCTTATATGCAGGCGGTCGGTGAAGGTTTTACAGCCGCTTATCTACCAATAGTTGAGCGTCGTAAAGCGACACCTTATAGTGAGCGCGAGCGTGACTTCCAGCTATATCGTCGTGGTCGCTATGTTGAGTTTAACTTAGTGTATGACCGAGGCACCTTATTTGGCCTGCAAAGTGGTGGTCGCACAGAGTCTATATTGATGTCGATGCCGCCATTGGCTCGCTGGGAATATCGCTACGAACCACAAGCAGGTTCACCAGAAGCTCTGCTTTATAGCGACTACCTAAAGCCTCGAGTTTGGTAGTTCTTCCTTCCTTATAGGGATAGTGATAGGGTCATCTATATAGATGACCCTTTTTATTATTTCTGTTAGGTAAGGATATGACACAGCAAGTAGATCGTTATGCCGTTTTCGGTAACCCTATTGGGCAAAGCAAATCGCCATTCATTCACACATTATTTGCTCGCCAAACCAGCCAACAACTTACCTATACAGCACTCCAGCCAGAACAAGGTGAATTCATCACTGCTGCTCAAGCATTTTTTAGTGAAGGTGGGAGAGGGTGTAATGTCACTGCGCCATTTAAAGAAGATGCTTATCAGTTCGCTAATCGCCTGACTGAGAGAGCTGAACTAGCAGGTGCTGTAAACACACTTAAGAAGCTAGATGATGGAGAGATCATTGGTGATAACACCGATGGTGAAGGTTTAGTTCAAGATCTTCTTCAACATCAAGTAGTCCTAGAAGGGGCTCGCGTTCTTCTACTTGGTGCTGGTGGTGCTGCTCGAGGAGTGATTCAACCTCTACTCGACCAAAAGCCACAACAGTTGGTGGTCGCTAATCGAACCAGTTCAAAGGCTGAACTTCTGGCTGAGATGTTTTCTTCACATGGAAACATCAAAGGAATGGGGTTAAGTGATGTTAATGAAGGGTTTGATGTCATCATTAACTCGACCTCGTCTGGTCTAAGTGGTCAGCTTCCTGAAATTTCTGAGGTTATTTTCAATTCGAACAGTACCGTTTATGACATGGTTTACGGATCGGGCAACACGGTATTCAATCAGTGGGCACTAGATAATGGTGTTCACGCTGCTTATGATGGTTTGGGTATGTTGGTAGGACAGGCCGCTGAGAGTTTCATGCTGTGGCGTGGTCTTCGCCCTGGGACAAAACAGATTTTAAGAGAATTACGTAGAAACTTAGAGATGTAACAAGGTATTTATAAAAAATGAATCAATCAATTCTATTTCCGGATATCCAAGATTGGGATGAAGCAAGTCAATCTATCACTTTCCCAGCACAGCAATCGGGTGCATTGATTGAATGTGTCTTATCTATTGAAGAATTATCACGATTGGCAGGTAAAGAGATAGAAGAGGGCGATCAAGCTATAGTTATCTTTTCAGAGTTACGTTTCGATATTGAAGAGCTAGCGGAAGAGTTAATAGAAGAAGAGGAGTATGACTCCTCTAATCGGATTCAGATCAAAGCGCTTTAAACTGGAAGCACAGAGTCTAGATAGTCGTTTTTATTCTGAACATAGTTGTCAGCTGACTTCTGTAAAAAGGCACGCTCCTTATCATTTAATGGGCGTGCTTGTTTTACCGGGCTTCCTACATATAGATAACCGCTCTCAAGTACCTTATTAGGCGGGACTAAGCTACCAGCACCAATCATCACTTCTTCTTTAATAATCACGCCATCAAGCACGATAGCTCCCATACCAACAAGTACACGATCTTCAATCGTGCAGCCATGCAGCATTACTTTATGTCCGATAGTGACATCATTACCTATTAATAGCGGGTAACCCTCAGGGTTTTCTGCATTCTTATGGGTGACGTGCAAAACGCTGCCGTCTTGGATATTCGTTCTATCTCCAATATGAATGTGGTTCACATCTCCTCGAGCTGCAACCAAAGGCCACACGCTAGAGTCGTCACCGATTTTGATATCCCCAACCAGTACCGAACTTGTATCTATATAGACACCTTGTCCAATCTGAGGGGATATTCCTTTATAACTGCGCATTGAACTCATAAATCCTCCTTTATATAGGCACCTTAAGCCCTTAATTAAGGGGAATACTAGTGAAAATGGGGTGTTTTGAACAAAAAACGCTCGAACAATCAAAAAAGTAAGAAAAACTTCAAAAAGGGCTTGCCAGTGTGATCGAAATCTCTATAATGCGACCTCGTTGAAACGGGAAGGCTTCGTAAGAAACCAAAACGAATCAGCAGGTCAAATTAGCCAAGCTAAGCGCTTGAAAAAAGTTTTGAAAATAGTGGTTGACACTAAAACTTAAATCGCTAAAATGGCCGTCCGATTTGAGCGAAGCTCAAAAAGGAAAAGCTCTTTAACAATTT
>NZ_JBFRLX010000076.1:0-35493 GCF_041470165.1 Vibrio sp. 10N.286.46.A8 | reverse complement strand
CCCGGGGCACCATCTATTAAAGTCTACGTCTTAACGGATGTAGCAAATGCGATACTAGCTCAGTTGGTAGAGCGCAACCTTGCCAAGGTTGAGGTCATCGGTTCGAACCCGATGTATCGCTCCAAATTAAAAAGCCCGAACAGAAATGTTCGGGCTTTTTGGTTTCTGTTGTTCAGCTTTTTCTGGCTCACATTTTTCCTATTTGATTCCCCCTAGTTAGACGGTGGGTAAAATATTGAAATTCTCATACCTTTAACTTCGTTTTAAAAGCAAGATTCCCTATGAACTCGTTCCTCGTACTAGGGAATGACGAAAGGGTGCTGAGATCTCAAAGCCTCACTAGCAACGTTTGTATACCCGCGTTGTCATCCTCGGGCGTGAGGAACGAGCGAACCGGGGCTCTACTTATCGCCTGCTAACTAACGAGTGTTTAACCTATTGCGTCAGATAGCTTCTTGAATAAAGCATTATAACGGCATGATGTAAGGGATCTTTATGAGCCCGCCCCTCATACTGGGGAGAACGGAAAGACGCAATACTCTCGAAGCCTCTCCAACACAGCTTGTATACTCACTTCGTCATCCTCGGCATGAGGAACGAGTGAACCGAGGATCTTGTTTAAAAATTAGGTTGATGATTATTACAGCTCTTGCTTAATCGTTGTTCTTATTTCTTAAGTCATTATTAAAAACTATTGATCGTTCATTTCACTTTATGTTATTTTTCGGGCAATCTCGGAATGAACAATGTTCAAGAAGAGCAACGATTGCTTCTGGGGGATACGCGTAATGACCATTCTTGCTGATTGGGACATTACGTAGGGTAGGTATCGGCTAATTCTTTAGCTGATAGACGGGATACTTATGGCGCAGTTCGTCATGTTAATGGGAAACCCAACATTGAACACACTAATAACAACATTGCTAATCAGCTCTGCATTTCCAAAGGGACCAGCTCCTCATAGCTGCCCGATCCTGCAAAAATGTCCAATTCTTCAAAACAGTAGCATTACTGAACCTTGAGCTCACGCTAACTAGTTTCTGCTGTCCTAAGACGGCCTAATTTCGTATTCGTCATTTGACTTATGCGAGCGTCCAGCTATATCTCATTTCTAGACAATACGCGTGTTTCACTATGAATTCTCTCCAAATTTAAAGAGAGCTAGTGGGTATTTGCGTGTTATGGAGGTGAGTATGAACACATTCAAGGGGACTTTTATGACTACCGCCTTTGAAGTCGATATTAATACTATCGCAAATTCATTTTCAACTATGGTTCCTATCGTAGAGGGAACTTACGACCTAACGCCTGACGCTATTTTGCTAGAGCAAGAACAGCATGAGTCGGATGTTCGCTCTTACCCAAGACGCCTACCAATTGCTATTAAACGAGCATGTGGTGTTTTAGTTGAAGATACTCGTGGCCAACTCTTTCTCGATTGCTTAGCTGGTGCAGGTACACTTTCTCTGGGCTACAACCACCCTGAGATTAACCAAGCACTTAAAGACCAACTCGATTCTGGTTTGCCATATCAGACACTTGATATTACGACTCAAGCAAAAGAGACGTTTATCAAGCGAGTAAAAGCTTTTCTCCCTCAAGACTTTTCAACGAACTCGGTTCTTCAATTCTGTGGCCCGTCTGGCGCTGACGCTGTGGAAGCCGCGATCAAGCTAGCCAAGCAAACCACAGGTCGTAACACTATGTTTGCTTTTCGCGGTGCTTACCACGGCATGACGAACGGCACCATGGGCATGATGGGTAACCTCGGCACTAAAGAACGTCGTAGCGGCTTGATGTCTGACGTACATTTCATGCCTTTCCCATACAACCTCCGCTGCCCGTTTGGCATTGGTGGTGAAGCAGGTGCTAACGCAAGCATTCGTTACATCGAACGTATGTTGAACGATGACGAGTCTGGCATCATGAAACCAGCGGCGATGATCGTTGAGCCTGTGCAAGGTGAGGGCGGTGTGATTCCAGCTCCGGCGTCTTGGCTACAAGGTTTACGTCGCATCTGTGATGAGCATGGCATCCTACTGATTTTTGATGAAATTCAGTGTGGTGTGGGTAAAACGGGTCATCGATTTGCATTTGAAGAGTCAGGCGTTAATCCTGATATCTTATGCTTGTCTAAAGCGATTGGTGGCGGACTGCCTATGTCGCTGCTTGTATTCGATAAGAGTATTGATACTTGGAAAGCGGGTGAGCACACCGGTACATTCCGTGGCAACCAATTAGCAATGGTGTCTGGCGCTAAGGCGTTGGAAATCATCGAGCGAGATGGTTTAGTCGAGCACGCGAACATCGCAGGCCAATATTTACGTCACGGGCTCGAGAAGATTCAATCGCGTGTGAACTGTATTGCTGAAGTTCGTGGTAAAGGCTTGATGCTTGGCGCTGAGATCAAGCAACCAAATGGTGAGCTCAACAAATTTGGCGAGCCGCAATCAGACGGCGAACTGACTCTAGCTATTCAACGAGCAGCATTAGAGCGCGGCTTGATGGTTGAAAAGGGTGGTCGCGATGGTTCCGTAATTCGTTTCCTTCCGCCAATGATTATCTCTTTTGAGCAGATCGACTTTGCACTGCGCGTCATGGAAGAAGCGATCATCGCAGCGGGTGGTGGTTTACAACAAGACCCAGCTTCAAGCGAACAAACTAACCAAGAATGGAACAAGCATTTCATCCAGACAGGTTTAGGCGGTAGCGACGAATTTGCTAGTGTGATGAACCAAACCACTCAAGCAATGAAAGCCGTTTTTGAACAAGTTGAAACCCCTTATTCGGGTTTAGATCCAAAAGTGCTAGAAGCAGCTATCAATGCTGTTGATCTCGATAACAATCAACACGCTTTGGTTGATGTTGTAGATAGCACTGCAGATCTTGTCGCTGCAAACTCCATCTTCGTGCAACACCCAGACTGCATTGCACACCTTCACACTCCTCCTCTTATGGCTTCGGTAGCTGCGGAATCGATTATCGCGGCGTTGAATCAATCAATGGATTCATGGGACCAAGCATCTGCTGCGACTTATGTTGAGCAGCGTGTGGTGGATTGGATGTGTGACAAATACCAACTTGGCGCACAAGCTGACGGTGTTTTCACAAGCGGTGGCACGCAAAGTAACCTAATGGGCTTATTGCTTGCGAGAGACTGGGTTGCAGATAAGCACAATGGCCACTCAATCCAAAAGCTTGGCTTACCAGAATACGCAAGCAAGCTTCGTATTTTATGTTCAAAGAAATCTCACTTCACGGTTCAAAAGTCAGCTTCTCTACTAGGGTTAGGCGAAACAGCAGTGTGCTGCGTTGATACCAATGCAAATGGCACCATAAAGCCAGATTTGCTAGACGCAGAAGTGAAAGCACTTAAAGCTCAAGGTCTGATTCCTTTTGCTGTGGTTGGTACGGCGGGCACAACCGATCACGGTGCTATTGATGACCTGGAAGCGATTGCTGATATCGCCAACCAACAAGGCCTTTGGTTCCATGTCGACAGTGCTTACGGTGGCGCGCTTATTTTAAGTAGCCACAAAGCTCGTCTGAAAGGTATCGAAAAAGCGGACTCAGTGAGTGTCGACTTCCACAAGTTGTTCTTCCAAACCATCAGCTGTGGTGCTGTGCTTCTGAAAGACAAATCGAACTTTAAGTACTTACTGCATCACGCAGATTACTTGAATCGTGAACACGATGAGCTGCCAAATCTAGTCGATAAGTCTATCGCTACCACCAAGCGTTTCGATGCACTGAAAGTCTTCATGACCATGCAAAGCGTTGGGCCAAAGCAACTGGGTGATATGTACGATCATCTCCTAGAGCAGACGCTTGAGGTTGCCGACCTGATTCAGAAGCATGACGATTTTGAGCTGCTTGCTGAGCCGTCTCTTTCGACTGTGTTGTTCCGTTCGGTGCCTAACAATGGGCAATCAGCACACAACGCTCTTGATTTAGACAAACTGAATCAGACGTTAAGACTGGAGGCGCTGACTCGTGGTGTTGCCGTGCTTGGCGAAACGGTCGTCGACGGTAAAAGTGCGCTGAAATTTACAATCTTGAATCCGTGCTTAACGACATCAGATTTCAAATCTCTAATTAACAAAATTCAAACTTTAGCTATTGAGCTAGCAGAACAACAAGGGTAATTAAAACTATGGCTATTCTACAAATTGGTGCAGGCGGCGTTGGTTGGGTTGTTGCACACAAAGCAGCACAAAATAACGAAGTACTGGGTGATATCACAATCGCTTCTCGCACAATCGCGAAGTGTGAAAAAATCATCGAATCTATCAAGGGTAAAAACAACCTTAAAGATTCAACTAAGAAACTAGAAGCACGTTCAGTAGACGCTGATGATGTTGATGCGCTTGTTGCTTTGATTAAAGAAGTTCAGCCGGATCTAGTGATCAACGCTGGTCCTCCTTGGGTAAACATGGCAATCATGGAAGCGTGTTACCAATCTAAAGTATCTTATTTAGATACATCGGTTGCGGTTGACCTATGTTCTGAAGGCCAACAAGTACCACAAGCTTACGATTGGCAGTGGGGCTACCGTGAGAAGTTCGCTGAAGCGGGCATCACAGGTATTCTTGGCGCTGGTTTCGATCCAGGTGTGGTATCAATCTTTGCAGCGTACGCGGTTAAGCACTTGTTCGATGAGATTGACTCAATTGATGTAATGGACGTCAATGCTGGCGACCACGGCAAGAAGTTTGCGACAAACTTTGACCCAGAAACCAACATGCTTGAGATCCAAGGTGATTCTTTCTACTGGGAAAATGAAGAGTGGAAGCAAGTACCTTGCCACTCTCGTATGCTTGAGTTTGAATTCCCGAACTGTGGTTCTCACAAAGTTTACTCAATGGCACACGATGAAGTGCGTTCAATGAAGGAATTCATCCCAGCTAAGCGTATAGAATTCTGGATGGGCTTTGGTGATGCATACTTGAACTACTTCAACTGCATGCGTGATATCGGCCTTCTTAGCCCTGATCCGCTAACACTGCACGACGGCACTGTGGTTCAGCCTCTTCATGTTCTTAAAGCGCTGCTACCAGATCCAACATCTTTGGCTCCGGGTTACACAGGTTTAACGTGTATCGGTACTTGGGTTCAAGGTAAGAAAGACGGTAAAGAGCGTAGCGTATTCATCTACAATAACGCAGACCACGAAGTGGCTTACGAAGACGTAGAGCACCAAGCGATCTCTTACACAACAGGTGTACCTGCGATTACTGCTGCACTTCAGTTCTTCCGTGGCGAATGGGCTGATAAAGGCGTGTTCAACATGGAACAGCTAAACCCAGACCCGTTCCTAGCAACCATGCCGGAAATCGGGCTAGATTGGCATGTTCAAGAACTTGAAGCAGGCCAAGGTCTTCCTGTGATTCAAGAGCTGAAAAAATAAGAACTGATTTCTTGTTTTGATTGCTAATTAAAGGGGACATGGATTGTTCCCTTTTCGATGATGATAGCCTTGAAGCTTTGGTATCATTTATTTTGATTTTGTAACTCACTGCGCTCGGACAGGACAAAATCAAAATAAATCACACCAAAATTGTTAATTTACCTTTCCATCTATAGATGCTGCTTGAGTGTTTACAAAAATGACGTTTAAGAAAGAAGAACTAAAAACCCCATATTTCATGATCAACGAAGACAAGTTGATTGCGAATCTAGAGAAAGCCAAGCAACTGAAAGAGATTTCAGGTGTGAAATTGGTATTGGCACTCAAGTGTTTTTCGACATGGGGGGTGTTTGACATCATCAAACCTTACCTCGATGGCACGACAAGCTCTGGCCCATACGAAGTCAAGCTTGGCCACGAAACCTTTGGTGGTGAAACGCACGCTTACAGTGTGGGTTACAGCGAAGATGACGTGAGAGAAGTTGCGGATATCTGCGACAAGATGATCTTCAACTCTCAAAGTCAACTTGCTGCTTACCGTCATATTGTTGAAGATAGAGCTTCATTGGGTTTACGTTTAAATCCGGGCGTGAGCTATGCAGGACAAGACTTGGCTAACCCAGCGCGTCAATTCTCGCGTTTGGGTGTGCAAGCAGATCACATTAAACCGGAAATCTTCGATGAGATTAATGGTGTAATGTTCCACATGAACTGCGAGAACAAAGACGTTGATGCGTTTATCGGCCTACTTGATTCAATCTCAGAACAGTTTGGTGAGCATTTAGATAAATTGGACTGGGTGAGCATGGGCGGTGGTGTGTTCTTCACATGGCCGGGCTATGACATTGAAAAGCTTGGTCTTGCGCTAAAAGCCTTCTCTGAAAAGCACGGCGTGCAGATGTACCTTGAGCCGGGTGAAGCCATCATCACTAAAACAACTGACTTGGTTGTGACAGTGGTTGATATCGTAGAGAACGTGAAGAAAACCGCTATTGTGGATTCAGCTACCGAGGCACATCGCCTTGATACGCTTATCTATAATGAACCAGCATCGGTATTAGAAGCCTCTGAAAACGGTAGCCATGACTATGTGATTGGTTCATGCTCATGTCTTGCTGGCGATCAGTTCTGCGAAGCTAGCTTTGACGAGCCACTTAAGATTGGTCAAAAGCTGCACCTGCTAGACAGTGCAGGTTACACCATGGTGAAACTGAACTGGTTCAACGGCCTTAAAATGCCTTCAATCTACTGCGAGCGCGCCAATGGCGACGTTCAAAAGCTGAATGAGTTTGGCTATGAAGACTTTAAACGTTCTCTGTCACAGTGGTCAGTTAAGTAACTGAGTCATAAGCTTCTGAACAATAAAAAGAGCAGTCGGTGAGCTACTCTTTTTGTTTTTAGATAACTGTTACCAGAGAAAAGAGTAAGGATAGAAGTGAAATGCTATCCGTTAGCTCTCAATCATCACTCGAGTATCTTCACTGAGCGTTTCTAATTCATTTACGACATCATCAATCAAGACTTCAATTGGCAACTTCACGGCGATCTTGGAAGTAAATAGGCTTGAGCTAACACCACCGCCACCAGCGATAAATACTCGGTGGCAATCCATATCTAGAATGCTAATCCCTTGTCTGTCTAGTACATGTGTCACTTCGTTGACGATGCCAGCTCGGTCGTTAGAGTCAAGTCGTAAGTGATGTATTGTGTCTTGTGCGTTGTGAGTGTGGTCTGAATCAAAAAACTGCACGATCAAGTCAGCATTGGCACTGAAAGCATCCTTAACAATTGATTCGTTGATGGCAGGAAGTTGAATCTTTAATACGCCTGCAACTTGATCTTCAATAAAGTTAACTTTACTGATGAGCCATTTCCCGTCGTTTTCGTGAGTAACTGCAGCAAGTTGCTTGATTGTTGCTGGTGATGCTTGTCCGATAAAGTTTACGATAAATGTACTGTTCATATCAGCCCCCAAAGTCTCAATTGTTCGTTGCTAATTAAATGTTTGATATCACGCGATAAAGTTCTTTAATTTCAGTGTAGAAGGTTACATCGAACAATGTTTGACCTGTGTCAATTTTTGAAACTAAGCTGTGATGCAAAAAAAGAGAATGAAGAGTAGGGCACAAAAAAAGCGGCTAGAGAGCCGCTTTTAGAAGAGTTGTCGCATTTATGTGAAATGCAGTAACTTAGAGTTCAGAGACTGGAAGCCGATTTAAAACGTTACTTTAAAGTTCATACCAACAAACTGAGAGTCATATGTTGCCCCTGCATCGTAGGCGAATCGGGCTGCGTCTTTGTTATCCCACCAAGGGTTAGTATTCAGATTAACTTCTGCGTCACCACCCCATGCATCACTTACCCAGTAGTGTATATGGCCAACAGGGTTGAGGAAGAATAATGAAACATCACCCATGGTTTGAGAGCCCATCACTTCGCCACCTGAAGCAACAATGTCTTGCTCTGCTTCTAGCATCATTTCACCGACAACAGCCCCAAAGAATGGTGTAATAAAGATATCTTGCCATGAAGGTACTTCAGCAAACGCTTCTACGCCGTATTCCCAGAAAAATGTCGACATTGTCCAAGAGTATAAGAAAGACTCAAACTCGTCATAACCAGCATGTCGAGCTGCGGTGTAGTAAACACCACCGAAATACGGATGCATTACGTAGTTTAGGAAGTGTTCATCACGGTCCCATACTGGGCCTTCAGAAACGTTATCTTTCCATTTTTTACCTAGTGCACTGATATCACGCTGGTCATCATCCCACTTAGTGATACTTTCAGGTAAAAGCGTCATGAGACCAACGGTTGCGACACTTAAACCAAGAATGGTATAAGTTTGGCCCATGAGGTAATCCCAATCTTTGCCATCGCTAACGGTAAGGTAGAGTGGTTGTTTTTCGATGGTTAAATCATATTGGTCGCTTGTTTCGCTTAGCGCATAATTGTTACTAGGCTTATAGGTGTACAAGCTTTCATTAACACAGTAATCTTGAGCGCATTCATCCGAATAAGAAAGGTTGATTGGTTGGTCGAAGTCGTATTGGCTTGCAACCGAGTTAACTGACATTAGCATTGTAAATGCAGCAGTAACCTTCGTTAGTAACGGTGATTTGGCCACAAGGGTCTCCATGAGAAGTTAATAATTGATCCGAGTCACAATTATCTATTAAATGCTTAGTTTAGGGAACTAATAATTTATTGCTTTTCCTAAGAAAACCTTAGATTAAGCATTAGTAATATTTGTGAAAAGGTGAATGACTCAAACTCAACCTTAGACTAGTTTGTAAATAATGCCGTGTCTTTTAATGGCCACAAGGGATATAAATATGACGAAAATCGCAATGTTAAGCACTGGTGAAGAAGTTCTTCATGGGGACATTGTCGACACAAACGCAGCTTGGATGTCTGCTGAGTTTTATCAGCACGGCTTTGCTTTGGCAAAGCGTTCAACTGTGGGCGACCAAATGAACGCTCTGATCGAAGAACTGCTGATGCTGAGCTTCAACTATGATGTGGTTATCGTCAATGGTGGTTTGGGGCCGACAACTGATGATATGAGTGCGGCGGCTGCGGCTGCGGCCTCAGATCAAAAGCTTGTCATGTTCCCTGAGTGGCTGACTCGTATGGAAGAGATGTTCTCTGGACGTGGTATGCCGATGCCTGACAGTAACCTTAAGCAAGCTTTATTACCCGCGAGTTCAGAGATTGTTGATAATCCTGTGGGTACGGCTTGCGGCTTCAAGCTGAAAATCAACGATGCGACTTTCTATTTTACTCCTGGTGTACCGAGTGAATTCAAACGTATGGTGACGTTTGAGATTCTTCCTGACTTGTCGCGTACCTACCCTCAAGTGGTTGCCTCTGAATGCAGTCGATTGTTTACGTTTGGTTTGTCTGAATCGGGTATCTCGGATGTGTTAGACCAGCTTAAGCTTCCAGTAGGCTATGAACTTGGCTACCGCTCTTATCTGCCTTTTATTGAGGTCAAACTGTTTGGTCCTAAGGCAGACTTAGAAACTCGCGTTAAGCTTCTGCAAATGGTTTACAAGCTGCTAGAGAGTAATGTCGTGAGCGTTGATGAGCCAATGATTGACCATATTGGACACATCATGGCGGAAAAAAAGAAGACGTTATCTGTATCTGAAGTGTCGACCAAAGGCGCCCTATCAGCGTGGCTGCAATTGAATGAGCAGGTTGAAGACTGCTTTGGGCATTCATGGGTCATGGCTGAGCCAAAAGAGAGCGAACTTGAAAAGAGTGATCCATTAGCCGCAACCTTTGCACTGGCTGGCGCTACAAGAGAGAAGTGCGGTACAGAACTGGCTTTGGTTACTGGTAAATTAGAAGGCAACACATTCAGCGTCGCATTGTCGACTGAAGCAGGAGAGTGGGGACAGGTGCTTGAGTTTTATCGTCAGTACTCACGCGAAGACCAACGCAACGTGATTAAGACCGTTGCCGCCGATATGCTGAGAAGGCATCTAGACAACAAACCGATGTTTGGTACTTACTCTTCGGTTAAGCGATTGAAAGACATGTTTATTCCTAAAGCGGTACTATAAAACCAAGTCAACGCTATAAAGTCCAAGTTAAAGCTATAAAGCTATATATGTAATAAATCATATACATCAACAAAGCCGAGTTGGTGCAATAAGCGAGTTGTCTGATTGAGCCAACATGAAAAACAAAAAGGGCCTGATAATGAAGATTATCGGGCCCTTAAATTTTTAAGCTTTTCTGTTAACGATTCAACATTGTACTAATCGCGCTAAGTAGCTAAGTAGCTAAGTATAAGGTCTAAGTACAAGTATTAAGCACTTTTTTGCTTATTTCTGTGAATAACGTTACTCAGCGATAGTTCTGTTTTTGCTTTACAGATACAAGGCAAAATTTCATCGCCTTGCGTGTAAGCCATAGCAAAACCAACGTACTCGACTTCACCTGAATCCAACGTACAGCGGCAAGCGCCACAGTGGCCATCTCGGCAGTTGTATTCTGGCTCTAACCCTGCTTGTTCCATTGTTTCCAATAGAGTATTTGAAGGGTTAGATTCAATAGAAGTCAGCTTGTTGATTTTGATTGTTGGCATTACAGCTCAAACCCTTCAAAGTCGTCAGCTTTTACTTCGTTGTCGATTTGGCCAACTAGGTAAGAACTGATTTCAGCTTCTTGTGGAGCAACTTGAACGTTATCTGAAGACAACCAAGCGTTGATCCATGGAATTGGGTTCGACGTTGCTTCTGGGTAAGCGGTACCTAGACCAACAGCCTGCATACGGATGTTAGTAATGTACTCAACGTATTGGCAAAGAATGTCTTTGTTTAGACCAATCATAGAGCCATCTTTGAATAGGTATTCTGCCCACTCTTTCTCTTGCTCTGCTGCTTCTTTGAATAGGTCGAAACACTCTTGCTTACACTCTTCAGCGATCTGCATGAATTCGAAGTCATCTTGGCCATTACGCAGCAAGTTGATCATGTGCTGTGTACCAGTAAGGTGAAGAGCTTCATCACGAGCGATTAGCTTGATGATCTTCGCGTTACCTTCCATTAGCTCACGTTCAGCGAATGCGAATGAACATGCAAAACTCACGTAGAAACGAATCGCTTCCAGTGCGTTTACAGACATTAGACATACGTAAAGCTTCTTCTTCAGGTCGTGAAGTGAGATCTTAACGTCTTCGCCGTTGATGTTGTGGTTGCCTTCACCGTAGCGGTGGTAGTCAGCCGTCAGCTTGATCAAATCGTCGTAGTAAAATGCGATGTCTTTAGCGCGCTTCAGGATCTCTTCGTTTTCAACGATGTCGTCGAATACTACGCCTGGATCATTTACGATGTTACGGATGATGTGCGTGTAAGAACGAGAGTGAATCGTTTCAGAGAATGACCATGTCTCAATCCAAGTTTCAACTTCTGGTAGTGATACCAATGGAAGTAGGGCAACGTTAGGGCTGCGGCCTTGGATAGAATCTAGAAGCGTTTGGTACTTCAAGTTAGAGATGAAGATGTGCTTTTCATGCTCAGGAAGCTTGTTGTAGTCGATACGGTCACTAGACACGTCGACCTCTTCTGGGCGCCAGAAGAAAGAAAGCTGCTTCTCGATAAGCTTTTCGAAGATTTCAAATTTTTGTTGGTCGTAACGTGCAACGTTTACCGACTGACCCAAGAACATTGGTTCTTTTAGTTGGTCATTTTTTTGTTGAGAAAAAGTACTGTAAGCCATAAATGCCTCAAATCCTTTAAAGACCCGCAATAAAACGGACCCTGTTAATGCTTTAAACCCAGAGAAGATAACTCTTCTCTGGGGTCTTAATGTTTATTGCGGTTTAGATCTTACAACCGCCGCCTTCACAATCTTCTTCCGGCACTTGAACTGCATCGCCTTGGTCGTCTTTAGCACCATCACGCGTGTTATGGTAGTAAAGCGTTTTAACACCATACTTGTATGCAGTTAGTAGGTCTTTAAGCAGCTGCTTCATTGGAACCTTACCGCTGTCGTAAACACTTGGATCATAGTTAGTGTTTGCAGAGATAGCTTGGTCAACGAATTTTTGCATGATACCCACTAAGTGTAGGTAACCGTCGTTATTGCCAATGTTCCAAAGTAGCTCGTAGTTGTTTTTAAGATTTAAGAAATCAGGAACAACTTGCTTCAGGATACCGTCTTTCGACGCTTTCACTGATACATAACCACGTGGTGGCTCGATACCGTTAGTCGCGTTCGAGATTTGAGACGAAGTCTCAGAAGGCATAAGCGCTGTTAGCGTAGAGTTACGCAGACCGTGCTCCATGATCTCTTCACGTAGCGTGTCCCAATCGTAGTGCAGAGGCTCTTCACATACTAAGTCGATATCTTTTTTATAAGTATCGATTGGCAGTAGGCCTTTCGCGTAGTTGGTCTCGTGGAAAGATGGGCAACGGCCTTGTTCTTTCGCAAGTTCAACAGACGCTTTTAGTAAGTGGTATTGAATTGCTTCAAAAGTACGGTGAGTCAGGCCATTTGCGCTGCCGTCAGAGTACTTAACACCATTCTTCGCCAGGTAGTATGCATAGTTGATGACACCCACACCTAAAGTACGACGATTCATTGTCGATTTGTATGCTGCTGGAAGCGGGTAGTCTTGGTAATCAAGCAGTGCATCAAGTGCACGAACAACCAATTCAGAAAGCTCTGCTAAGTCGTCGAGTTCATTGATTGCGCCAAGGTTGAACGCTGAAAGCGTACACAGTGCAATCTCACCTTCGTCATCTTCCACGTTAGAAAGTGGCTTAGTTGGTAGCGCGATTTCTAGACATAGGTTCGATTGACGAACAGGTGCTACTTCAGAATCAAACGGGCTGTGTGTATTACAGTGGTCAACGTTCTGAATGTAGATACGACCAGTAGAAGCACGCTCTTGCATTAGTAGAGAGAACAGTTCAACCGCTTTCACAGTTTCACGTTTCACTGAAGGATCGTTTTCGTACTTAACGTACAGCTCTTCAAAACGCTCTTGGTTTTCGAAGAACGCATCGTAAAGTCCAGGTACATCTGAAGGGGAGAACAGGCTGATGTTGCCACCTTGAACAAGACGAGAGTACATAAGCTTATTAAGCTGTACGCCGTAGTCCATGTGACGAACACGGTTCTCTTCAACACCACGGTTGTTTTTCAGTACTAATAGAGACTGAACTTCACCGTGCCATAGTGGGTAGAACACGGTTGCTGCACCGCCACGAACACCACCTTGAGAACAACATTTTACTGCTGTTTGGAAGTATTTGTAGAAAGGGATACAGCCAGTGTGGAACGCTTCACCACCACGAATTTCAGAACCAAGCGCACGGATACGACCTGCGTTGATACCAATACCAGCACGTTGAGATACGTAACGAACAATAGAGCTTGCTGTTGCGTTGATAGAATCAAGGCTGTCACCACACTCGATCAGCACACAAGAACTGAATTGACGAGTAGGCGTACGTACACCAGACATAATTGGTGTAGGTAGAGAAATCTTAAACGTAGACGAGGCGTCGTAAAAACGTTTGATGTAATCCAGACGAGTTGATTTCGGGTATTTACCGAATAAACAAGCAGCAACTAGGATGTAAAGGAACTGAGCACTCTCGTAGATTTCTTTTGTTACACGGTTTTGCACGAAGTATTTACCTTCAAGCTGCTTGACCGCTGCATAAGAGAAGTCCAAGTCACGCTTGTGGTCGATGTACGCGTCAAGCTCGTCAAACTCAGCTTTCGTGTAGTCTTCCATTAGGTGGCTATCGTATTTACCCATATCAACCAGTTTTGCAACGTGGTCATATAGAGCCGGTGGCTCGTACTCGCCGTACGCTTTTTTACGTAGATGGAATACTGACAGACGTGCTGCTAGATATTGGTAATCAGGAGTCTCTTCAGAGATTAAATCCGCTGCTGACTTGATGATTGTCTCATGGATGTCAGTGGTGGTGATGCCATCGTAAAACTGAATGTGAGCTTTCAATTCTACTTGTGATACAGAAACATTGTGCAAGCCTTCAGCTGCCCATGTGATCACTCGATGGATTTTCTCTAAATCGATTGTTTCTTTGCGCCCGTTACGTTTGGTAACAGTAAGTTGTTGGTTCATTCTGCTTAATTTCCCTAACAAAACTGAACAAAGCCGTGTTTTTGTGTATTTCTGTGTAATTTTTGTAAATTACGTTTCGGCTTTGTGATCTTGGTCTACCCATACATTGTAGTTCAAACACAACATATAGGGGTCATTTGTTTGTTGGGTTACAAGATAGTGCTACAGCTTATATTTTTCAAGGTAAAGAAATGGGAGTGCTTGTGGATAAGTGGTGGATTGAAAAAAAACTGTAAGTGACCACTAACTGACGAGGTTCGATGTGACTTGATTGTATAAAAATAGCCGTTTAAGGTTGCTTTATTTTTGCGCACACATAAAAAAAAATCCCTTGATCTTTGAGCAAAATGGGCAATGGATTTTGGATGATTAAAATTAAATCTAGGTGGTCAAAATGGAAGCGAGCGCACGAAATTTAGACTGAAAAAAGTCGTAAAGTTATGTTAATTACAACTCTTTTCAATCGTCTTTTTCTAAAAGATTTTAAGCTGGTGATATTAATAGTTATCGGGTGAGATTTTGCGTGTGGACTATGTAGTTAACATCTACATTTGTGCCCAAACGGTAAGTGTCCGTTAACGGGTTGTAGTGCAGTCCTGTAATCCCCAATTCTTGCAGCGGAGTGTTGTCTATCATCTTGATAAGTTCCGCTGGGCGAATGAACTTTTCGTGGTCGTGAGTACCTTCTGGGACAATCTTAAGTAGCTTTTCTGCACCTACTATAGCGAATAGGTAAGACTTAAAGTTACGGTTCAATGTCGAGAAGAACACATGGCCGCCCGGTTTAACCAACTTTGAACAAGCCGAGATAACCGATTGTGGGTCTGGTACGTGCTCTAGCATTTCCATGCAGGTCACCACATCGTAAGTTTGTGGGTTTTGCTCAGCATGATCTTCAATGGTGCTTTGAATGTAATCAAGCTTGGTGCCGGTTTCTAATGCATGCAGACGAGCGACTTCTAGCGGTTCTTTACCCATATCTAAACCAGTGACTAGCGCACCTTCAACGGCCATGCTCTCAGCCAAAATACCGCCACCGCAGCCAACATCGAGAACTTTCTTGCCAAATAGGCCTTCGGCTTTCTCTAGCACGTAATTTAAGCGCAACGGATTGATTTGATGTAGTGGCTTAAACTCGCCTTCTAGATCCCACCAGCGCGACGCCATGTCTTCGAATTTTTTGATTTCTGCTGGGTCTACGTTCTGTGATTTAGTCATAATCGGCATTTCCAAGTTAAATAATGCATCCATGAAATTGCAGGCATTATAACTTGCCTTTTCCTGCTGACCAGAAGATCTACAATTTTGCTAGTTTATTGGATGTAAAGTGACCATGTTTCAGCAAGATATGACGCTGAGGTGCAATTTCTCATCAATAGATTGGCTACAAGGGTCACAAGATGGTAAAAGGAGAGGGAAAGTGATGCCTCCGTAGGTAAATTTGTGTTATATTTTTCGGTCTTATACGTATTCAAAAATACGATCTGACTATAGAGGGAAAATGGCTCTATGAGCGATCTAGCGAAAGAGATCACGCCCGTAAATATTGAAGATGAGCTTAGAGGTTCATACCTAGACTACGCGATGTCCGTCATCGTTGGTCGTGCCCTTCCAGATGTGCGTGATGGCCTAAAACCAGTACACCGCCGCGTTTTGTTCGCGATGAATGTACTAGGTAATGATTGGAACAAAGCATATAAAAAGTCTGCTCGTGTAGTAGGCGATGTAATCGGTAAATATCACCCACACGGTGATAGTGCGGTATACGAGTCAATTGTTCGTATGGCTCAGCCGTTTTCACTACGCTATATGTTAGTCGATGGCCAAGGTAACTTTGGTTCGGTTGACGGCGATTCAGCTGCGGCAATGCGTTATACCGAAGTTCGTATGTCAAAAATAGCTGGTGAGCTATTAACGGATCTTGATAAAGATACGGTTGACTTCGTTCCTAACTATGATGGAACCGAGCAAATACCAGCAGTTTTACCAACAAAAATACCAAACCTATTGGTTAACGGTGCTTCTGGTATCGCAGTAGGTATGGCTACCAACATCCCGCCGCATAACCTTGGCGAAGTTGTTGATGGCTGTTTAGCATTTATCAATAATGAAGACATCACTATTGATGAGCTAATGGACTACATCCCGGGTCCAGACTTCCCGACAGCAGCATTAATCAGTGGCCGTAAGGGCATTGTTGATGCATATAAGACTGGTCGTGGCAAAGTTTACATGCGCTCACGAGCGAATATTGAAATGGAAAAGAACGGTAAAGAAACAATTATCGTTACTGAAATTCCATATCAAGTGAACAAAGCTCGTCTGATCGAGAAGATTGCAGAACTTGTAAAAGACAAGAAAGTTGAAGGCATCAGTGCACTGCGTGACGAATCTGATAAAGATGGTATGCGTATTGTTATTGAATGTAAGCGTGATGCTGTCGGTGAAGTTGTACTAAACAACCTTTACTCACAAACTCAACTGCAAACGACTTTCGGCATCAACATGGTTGCTCTGAACAACGGCCAACCACAACTTTTCAACATTAAAGATATGTTGAAGTGTTTTGTTGATCACCGTCGTGAAGTTGTGACACGTCGTACTATCTTCGAACTGAAGAAAGCACGCGACCGTGCACATATCTTGGAAGCTCTATCTTTAGCGCTTGCAAACATTGATGAAATCATTGAACTGATCAAGAACGCACCAACACCAGCAGAAGCTAAAGTTGGTCTAGTATCTCGTGGTTGGGATCTTGGTAACGTTGCATCAATGCTTGAACGTGCTGGTACTGATGCAGCTCGTCCAGATTGGCTTGAAGACCAATACGGTATCCGTGATGGTCAATACTTCCTAACGGAAACTCAAGCGCAAGCTATTCTAGAACTTCGTCTTCACCGCCTAACTGGCCTTGAGCACGAGAAGATTCTAGACGAATACAAAGCACTTCTAGAAGAGATCGCTGAGCTAATGCATATCCTTGCAAGCACTGAGCGTTTGATGGAAGTGATCCGTGAAGAACTTGAAGCGGTACGTGATATCTATGGCGACGAACGTCGTACAGAAATCACAGCAGCGGTTCATGACATCGACATGGAAGAGCTAATTGCTCAAGAAGACGTTGTAGTAACGCTTTCTAACGCAGGTTACGTTAAGTACCAAATCCTAAGCGACTACGAAGCTCAGCGTCGTGGTGGTAAAGGTAAGAGTGCAACTAAGATGAAAGATGAGGATTACATTGAGCGTCTGCTTGTTGCTAATACTCACGATAACATCTTATGTTTCTCTACTCGTGGTAAAACGTACCGCTTGAAAGTTTACCAACTGCCTCAAGCAAGCCGCACGGCTCGTGGTAAGCCTATCGTTAACATTCTTCCTCTAGAAGAAGGTGAGCGTATTACGGCTATCCTGCCTGTTTCTGAGTTCTCTAACGAGAAATTCATCTTCATGGCAACAGGCGACGGTACCGTTAAGAAGACATCACTGGATCAATTCGCAAACGTACGTGCTAACGGCCTAATCGCAGTTAACTTACGTGACGATGATTCACTGATTGGCGTTGATATTACTGACGGTAATAGCGACATCATGCTGTTCTCGAAGTCGGGCAAAGTTGTTCGCTTTAACGAGGACAAAGTACGTCCAATGGGTCGTACTGCCTCTGGTGTTCGTGGTATGAAGCTTCCAGAAGACGATCAAGTGGTTTCACTGATTGTTCCTTCAAACGAAGGCGATATCCTAACTGTGACTCAAAACGGTTACGGTAAGCGTACTGAGCTGGCTGAATACCCAACGAAAGGCCGTGCAACGCAAGGTGTAGTATCTATCAAAGTCTCTGATCGTAATGGCCCAGTAGTTGGTGCTGTTCAGGTTGAAGAAGGCGATGAAATGATGATGATCACCGACGCAGGTACACTAGTACGTACTCGCGTAGCGGAAGTAAGCCAAGTTGGTCGTAACACTCAAGGTGTAACACTGATTCGTACTGCTGAAGACGAGAATGTTGTAGGTCTACAACGTATCGACGAAGTAGAAGAAGCTGAGATTGTTGAAGGCGAAGAAACTGAAGAAGCAAATGCTGACGCAGTAAACGCTGAAACGGCTGTTGTTTCTGAATCAAGTGAAGAGCAAGCATCTGATGCTTCTGACTCTGAAAGTGATAGCGAGCAAGACACTGAGTAATCTCGATTACGTTAAGTAATTAAGCTTACCAATGAAAAAACCGAGCCTAAGTGCTCGGTTTTTTATTGCCTGTCATTTCACTCTTTTTCTCTTCTCTTCTCTTCTCTTCTCATTTGGCTTATGGCTTAGGTTTTAGCACCAACCTTAACCCGTCGCTTTTATGCAAAAGTTTGATACTAAATCTCGAACGCTAAACTTTGATCAATAACGAGACAGTGCGAAAACGATAGAGTAGAGATAGATCTAAATAAAAGGGATGTGGAATGGATATCTGGTTGTTGGTTGCGTTGGTACTAATGAGTCTGTTTTTGATCGCGGTCGTTATTGCCGCGAGCAACAATGGCAGCCATCTAAAAGGCAATGTGGTGATTTCTCTTACTGCGGTGGCTTTGAGCGTGCTGGTCTGGTCTCAACTGAAACAAGAGTTACCTCAACTTCCTTTGGATGATAGCAATAACTACACGGCAACAGATTTCGAAGATGAGCTTCAGCAAAGCCTTGAGCAAGACCCGAATCAATCCGACTTGTGGTTTAAGCTTGGTGGTGTGTACATGCAGAAAGGGGAGTTTGATGCGGCATTCACTTGCTACGATTATGCGATTCGCTTAGATCCTCAAGCACCTTCTGGCCTCTATGCTGCCAAAGCAACGGCACTTTACTATCTTAGCTCTCAAGCGATGAGTGATGATGTTAATGCGTTGTTGGAGCACTCAATGCAGCTTGATCCCAATGATCGTACGGCATTGATGCTGATTGCGACCGATCACTTTATCAGCATGCGCTATCAACAAGCGATCGATGCGTGGACTCAAATCTTAGATTCCAATCAGAAGGGCATTGATCGTGTCTCTATTATCCATTCGATCAACCAAGCCAAACAGATGATCCGTTAAGCTTGGCTAATTGCTAAAGAGGCGATCTTACTTAAGATCTCATTTCGAAGACTATTGGTTTTCTTGCATTTCGATTAAGCCACCAGCATTGTGGATTTGAGTAAACCCTTGAGCGCGCAAGAATTGATAAGCTTGCCCTGAACGATTGCCACTGCGGCAGTACAACACGATGGGTTGGTCTTTATCTATCTTAGCAAAGTGAGTAGCCACTTTGCTAAGAGGGTAGTTGATAGCGTTATCTAGATGCCCTTGTTCGAACTCTGCAGGTGTTCTGACATCAACCACTAATGCACCTTTCTCTATTAATTCCCACCCTGTCTCAGCACGCTCAGATGCGTGAACGCCTGAACTGAGTAGTGCAATACATAATGCCGAAAGCGAAAGTAAGATTTTCATTGTTTACCCCTTGAATTGGCGAGTGGATCGGGGGGCGATATTGATGTGTATTCCCCCAAAACCTAAAAAAACCAGCCACACAACAATAGTGTGACTGGTTTTTACTTAATGGTCTAATTGAAGAAACTAGTATTCGTAGTCGGCTTCACGCTTTTCAGCTTGCTCTTCCCATTTAGGAACAACCGTGTCTAAGAAGTGCTGTTTCTCTGCGTTCATCTTATCCATGTCCATTCCAAGCGCTTTTTGAGCCGCTTCTTTTGTCGAGATATCTGGAATCTCGATTGGATCGGTGATGCCTTTCTTCGCCAGTAGACGAACAATCTTAGTACGAGCATCCGCGGCGCGGTCAACGGCAGTACCAAGCACTTCTAGAGCGATCTCAGGTGCGTGCATGTGAATACCGTGAGACGCGATAGCGTAGTCCCAGCGCCATTGAGCGTGACGGATATCGAGTAAGATAGGCTCCATCTCTTGCTCTGTCGCACCCGCTTCCCATGCTGCGCCTGCTTCAAAGTGAGCAGCAACGATTTGTTTCTCGGCTGTCAGCTTCATGTTCAGCACTTGCGCTTTACGGCTTGAAACGATGTTACGCATGGTTTCTTTCGATTGAGTGTGACAGTTTGCACATGTATCTTCGAAGCGGTCGAATGGGTTACCCACTTTATGGTCGGTATAAACGGTGCCATCTTCTTTGGTCACTTTCGGCATATGACAGTCAGCACAAACGACTTTGTTCTTACCGTGGATGCCTTCGCGCCATGTTTCAAAGCCTGGGTGCTGTGCTTTCAGCATGGGTGCTTTCGATACTTTATGCGTCCAATCTTTAAAGTTGATTGCATCATAGTAACGTTCCATGTCGCCAACGGTTGTACCTTGGTCCCAAGGGAATTTCACACCTTTGGTTGGCCCTGTGAAGTAGTATTCCACGTGGCACTGAGCACAAACAGAAGCTTGTTGGTCTAAACGACTTTGTTCATCAAACTTTTTACCAATCGTTTCAAATGCACGCTCAACGTAAGGACGAGTCACCTTCAGTGCAGGCTCACCATTCTTAAAGCCTTCGCTTTGGGTGTCGTGACAGTCTGAACAGCCAATAGGGTTAATGATCTCGTTGCCAAGACGCGCCCATTTACCTTCAAAATAACCATCTTCACCACGCTCTTCGATAACACGAGCGACATCTGGGCTCTTACAGCTCCAACACGCCATTGGCATTGGGCCAGAGCTTTCGTCCGTTGGGCCGCCAGTACGAAGTGTTTGTCTTACATCGTCAATGGCATAAAAGTGGCCGCGTGCTTTGTTGTAATCTTTTGCGAAGCCGTAGCCAGCCCACATGATGACCATGTTTGGATCTTCTTTTAGTGCGTCTTCAATAACTTCGCTTTCTGAAGTTTGTCTCCATGAATGATATTGATCTGGGTGGTTTTGCTCGAACTGGTCGTTACGAGGGTCGCCAATTTCTTTTTGTTCAGACGCAGCAAAACTGGTCGCGCTTGCTAGTGATGCGCTAACCATTAATAGTGCTGTGACCGAATTACGTATCCAATGCTTTTTCACAGTGATATCTCCAATATACTGATTCTTATACCAAGCGTTGTGAGTTTGCTATTCAAATTAAGAACTGGAGAATTCCTGTTTATATTAATTCATAAACAAACACATTTTGTTACGTGTTGGATATAGCTTGTCTTAGATCAATTAACGGTAGTGACTTCAATCACGTTGAAGTTCATATACCCCTAAAGGAGTATTGGTGGTTAGTGGTATTAAAATTTAATTGAGAATTATTATCATATATAACAATCAATTACCTAAATTGACCACTATATAAATAGGGTGATTGTGTTCACATATTAACCCATTCAAATTTCGCATTACCTAATTAGAGGTATATTCTGATTATAGAAAGCGTTGTGGCTTATCCAAAATAAGAATTGATATCATTTAAGCGGTAATAATATCGTTTAAGGGTACTTTTGTTTAACCGGAATATTATTTAGTTGAGAGTTAAATAATGCCGGTATAAGGAAAGGATAAAATGGGCAATATTAAATTGGCCATAGTCATAATGCTTAAATCCCTTCTAGCATTCTGCCTCTATGGTTATTCCATTCATGCTGTTGCTGAGCCTGCTGTTACGCCAGTAGGAGAATCAACAAGACATGAAGTCGAATTAATCCGCGACAAAGACTACAAGTGTGTTCAATGCCATAAAGATTCAAAAGAAACGGTATTGGGTTCACATGGTGAAAGTGCACACGCTTTACTTGGCCGTGAAGTAAATTGTACCGATTGTCATAGTTCAATTAGCCCCGATCACCGTGAAGGTGCACCTGAAGTGGTGAAGTATCGCGCGGCTCAATCACAACCAGGAACCGAAAAGGTATTCCTCGATCCTAGCTTAATTTTAGATGCCAATAGCCAATGTATCGATTGTCACAAACCTGATGATCTGCGTGAAGCTAGCTGGACCCACGATGTTCACGCGCAAAACTTAACGTGTTCAAACTGCCATGATGTTCATGCGACTGAAGCAAAGGTGTTGGGCTTAGATAAGAAGCAAACCATTAAGCTGTGTGTGGATTGCCATTCAGACTTCAACCAGAAGAAAGAAGGGGAGTAATCTATGAGCTGCTCAAGAAGAAACTTTTTAGCAGGCGCTGGTGCCGTTATTTTTACCACGGGTGTAGCGGGAACTGCGGCGGTGACAAGTCGTAAAACGTTGGCCAATGTTCAAGAAGATGGTGCTAAACGTTATGGAATGATTCATGACGAAACCGCGTGTATTGGTTGTACTGCTTGTACAGAAGCATGTCGTGAAGTGAATAAAGTACCTGAAGGCGTGTCGCGCTTAGAAATTATTAAGAGTGAACCCGAAGGCGAATATCCAAATGTTGATTACCGTTTTACTCGTAACTCTTGCCAACATTGTGATAACGCGCCGTGTGTGATGGTTTGCCCAACAGGTGCTGCCTACAAAGATGAAAAAACGGGCATTGTTGATGTCCACAAAGAGAAGTGTGTCGGTTGTGGTTACTGTTTATTAGCGTGTCCATATCAAGTGCGCTTTTTCCATCCAGAGAACAAGTCAGCCGATAAATGTAACTTCTGTCGTGATACTAATCTAGCACAAGGAAAGTTGCCTGCTTGTGTCGAATCTTGCCCAACTAAAGCGCTGACATTCGGCGATTTAAATGACCCTAAGAGTGAGATAAACCAAGTACTTCAATCCGAGGTGGTTTACAGAGATAAAGCCTATTTAGGCACTCAACCAAAACTCTATAAAGTGCCATACCAAAAAGGGGAGATTTGATTATGAGTGCATGGGACGCAGCTTTTCAGTCTGGTACCGTGGTATGGGACTGGATTATAGCAATCTATCTATTTCTCGCGGGGATGTCGGCGGGTGCCGTAATGATCTCCATTTACCTTAAGCGCAAGGTTATTGAAGGCGATCCTGCTCATAATGGTGTGTTAAAGGCGACAGCTTTTCTTGCGCCATTTGGGATCATTTCAGGTCTGCTGATCTTGGTTTTCCACCTGACAAAACCGTTATCCTTTTGGAAGATCATGATCTTCTATAATCCAACGTCTGTGATGTCGATGGGTGTGATCTTATTCCAAGTATATATGGTGATCTTATTCCTTTGGATCGGCATTATATTTAGAGACCAAATAGTCGTGTTCTTGAATGATCAAGCATGGCTAAAAGGGCGACTTGATTTTGTCGGTAATTGGATTGGCAAATTAGAAGTGTTTGAGAATGCTCTGGAAATATTCTTAGCTGTTCTTGCTCTTATGCTTGCTGCTTATACCGGATTCTTGCTTTCAGCTTTAAATACTTTCCCACTATTGAATAACCCAGTGCTGCCGATTTTGTTCTTATTCTCGAGCTTATCTTCGGGAGCGGCGGCGTGTATTTTATTTGGTGTGTTGGTCTTTAAAGAATCACCTCATAGCCCGACTATTTCATGGATTCACGGATTCGAACGTCCAGTCGTGATGTTTGAATTGTTTGTTCTAATTACTTTCTTTACTGGGCTTATCTTCGCTGGTGGTCAAAGTGAGCAAGCAGTATGGAACGCAATTGGCAGTGGTTTCTGGGCGAGTTGGTTCTGGTATGGTGTCATCGGTGTCGGTATGGTTTTACCGTTGTTGTTGAATGCCGTTACACCAACCTCAATCCGCCATAGCTCGGTGTATATTTTCTCCGTGACTTCGCTAAGCCTAATGGGCGTATTAATGCTACGAACTTTTGTTCTTTATGCAGGGCAGTTAACGATAGCTTAATTTTGCTCAAGTTTATTAGTGAGCAGATGTTAGATACTAAATATCTGCTTATTAATGAACATGCTTTAAATAAACATAAGATGCGTGTTCAGATCGGCTCTGCTCAAGCGGAGCCTTATTGAGGTGATATGGTCGGTTCTTTGGGGCTGTTTAGTTTAGTGTTGGTTGCTGTACTCAGTAGCATTATTGGTGTGCATTCGTTTTATCAAATGCTAAACAAACGGACGCAAAATATAGGTTTAGTCCGCAGTTTCTCTCTTTCAAGTGCATTGTTTTCTGTCACTTCTGTCGCATTGCTTGGCTATGCCTTTGTCAGTGATGACTTCTCTATCCTCTATGTCGCTGAACATTCAAATACTCAATTACCCTCATTTTTTAAGCTTGCAGCCGTATGGGCAGGCCATGAAGGTTCCTTGTTGTTTTGGGTACTGACGATCAGCGTCTGGTCTGGCGTTATTGCCTTACAAAAACATTATTCGAATGAATACCAAAGCCGTGTGTTGTGGGTAATGAATCTACTGCTCGCGATATTTGCTTGGTTCACCTTATTCGCATCAAACCCATTTGAAATGAATTCGATTTTGCCGTTAGAAGGGCGTGACCTTAATCCAATGTTGCAAGATGTCGGTCTGATCTTTCACCCTCCATTACTTTACCTTGGCTATGTCGGCTTTTCTGTGGTGCTGGCATTTGCCGTTGCCGCTTTGCTGGTTGATCCTATTGAGTTTGATTGGGTTGCCCATTGTCGCAGTTGGTGTCTAGTCGCTTGGATTTTTTTAACCGCAGGGATCATTCTTGGCTCTTGGTGGGCGTATTACGAATTAGGCTGGGGCGGCTGGTGGTTCTGGGACCCTGTTGAAAATGCCAGTTTGTTACCGTGGCTCACTTCGACAGCCTTGCTGCATTGTTTAGGTGTTGCCAAGGGTAAACAACAGCTTCTGAAGTGGTCTCTAAGCCTTGCTTTCATTACATTTTGTTTGAGTATCTTAGGCACCTTTATTGTTCGTTCTGGCGTATTAACGTCGGTGCATGCGTTTGCGGTCGACCCGACCAAAGGTATCGCACTACTACTTATATTGATGTTGGTGCTAGTGAGCTCTTTCTCTCTTCTTATCATTAGAGGGGAGTCTTTTGAATCTAACCCGATTACTAGCTTCGCCAGTAAGAGCTTTTTAAGCCTAGTTGCGGTACTCATTTTTGTACTGGCGACCGCTGTTGTGGTGTTTGGTACATTTTATCCAATGGTCTTTGAGCTGCTTGGGCTGGGTAACATATCGGTCGGTGCGCCATACTTTAATCTGTTGATTGCGCCTTTGGCTTTGCTCGCACTTGGCGTGGTTGGCTTAGCCCCATTGTTGAGTGTTAAACCTCAAGCAACCAAAGGTGTTATTTCATTGTTAGTTCTTATGTCGTTGGCATTGGGTTACGTTTGTTATTCGTTGCAAGTGGAACAAGTCCAACGACAGGTGATGGCTCTGATAACATGGTCACTCGCATTTTGGGTTTTACTCACTCATGTTTATGGCTTAGCGGCAACGCGCAGTTCCAAGTTCCAACGAAAAGTCTGGGTGATGACCTTTGCTCATGTCGGGGTTGTAGTACTCGCTGTAGGTGCGGCAATGAACAGTTACCACTCGTTTGAGCGCAGTTATAAATTAAGCCCAGGAGCACAAGTAGAGTTCATGGATTGGACGCTTGCTCATGAAGATACAGAGCTTTATGTCGCCTCAAACTTTACCGCAGAGAAGGCGATACTTAAGCTAGAAACTGGTGAGCAAAGTTTTTCCATTACACCTGAAAGAAGACATTATCAAGTGCGAGTGATGAACATGAGCGAGCCCGCAATGAAATGGTTCTGGCATGGCGATGTGTATATCACCATGGGTGAGAAAGTTGACGCTACCGCTTACGCATTTCGAGTTCAGTACAAAGCGTATGCTCGTTGGATATGGCTTGGTGGGCTGTTCTCAATTCTAGGTGCTGTGCTTTCACTGACCAATCGTAAAAAGAAAACCGTTAAGGCTGCACAGTATGCATACCAGCGTTCGTAATAAACTCATTGCTCTATTTTCAGTGGCTGTTGCTTTGGTCGTTGCATTTTCATATGCGCTCGACAATAAGCAACAAACGACCAGCGTTTCAGATCAAAAAAGGGCTTTCCCTGAATTTACGGCAGAAAAACTCGTTACTGATGAGTCATTCGATTCTGAAGCATTAAGCTCTGAAATATTAAGCTCTGAAACGGCTAAGCTTACGCTTACTGATATTACTCAACATCCTTACCAACTGGTCAATGTATGGGCTTCATGGTGCGGAATATGTAAAACCGAGCACGCTTTTTTGCTCAAACTTCATGATAAAGGTATTCCAATTGTTGGTCTCAATTATCGAGATAATCCCGGTGCTGCGCTCAATGTATTAACCAACGACGGCAATCCGTACGCAGCTGTGATCAGTGATCCTCAAGGGAAGTTGGCTTTAGAACTCGGTGTCATAGGGACTCCTGAGACGTATTTAGTCGATGCTGAAGGCCAAATAGTGAAGAAGTTGCTAGGTGTGATTAATGAATCGGTTTGGCGCAAAGAACTCGCTCACTATTTTAAAGGTACAAATGGATGATGAAGTTCCTGCTCAACATAGTGCTCATACTTAGCGCCGCTATTGTCGTCAACTTCCCTGTAATAGCCGAGGACTTGTTTACGGCGAGTGATAAAGATACAAGCATTCAGGTAGAGTTATTTGAGTTTGAAAGCCCTAATCAACAACAGCGTGCTATTAGTTTGGCAAAATCGCTGCGCTGTCCACAATGTCAGAATCAAAATCTGATTGAGTCGAACTCTCCCATAGCAAAAGATTTACGCCTTGTTGTATTCAATATGGTGAAAGCAGGGAAGAGTAACAATGAAATCACTCAGTACATGACAGAAAGGTTTGGTGAATTTGTGCTTTATAAGCCAGCAATGAGTGTTTCAAACATATTACTTTGGTTGTTACCGAGCCTATTATTTCTTTTGTTTGTATATTTATCAGTAGCGAGTGTTAGGAATGACTCATAAAAATTGTGTATTACTGTTTACCAATTGAGCTGTATTTTGTAATATTAACGGATTATAAAGGCTAAGCACTGTTATATAAGGATGTGTTTGTGGATAACGTAATCTCAAATTTAAAAAAAGAGTTCTATACTCATGTCCGTTCTGATAAATGGGCAGAAAAATACAGTGCAAAGTCGAGCATCTCTACACTGACACAAGAAGAGTTAAGTGAATTAGAGAATGCTTGGGTGCAGCTTGTTATCTGGAAGCAAACTCAACTAAGCTGATCGTTCCGCAAAAAGTGTAGTCTTAGCCGCAATTGATTGATTTATAACCCCATGTTGGTCATCCCAACGTGGGGTTTTTTGTTACCCAGAAAATTAATTGTTATAATATAACAATTTGTACGTGGTCGACCTTGAAAAAAATTGTTAACAGCCTCATAGTGTCTATCATTAGATAGTTAGCTACAAAATATTGCCTAGACATATAGTGTAGTGTTGTTAAATACATCGAATTTTCAAGTGAGTATAGCTATGGCGGAAGTGCGTGCCAGAATAGATTTCAAAGTAGGGGTAACAAGCAGTATTGATGCTGAACTTCTGTCTTTTCATGGATTGAAAACAGATAAAGAGCATGTTGCTGTGATATTTAAATCAGCGGATAAGACACAAGACATACCTCTTGTTCGTATGCACTCTGAGTGCCTGACTGGTGATGTTTTTCATTCTTCTCGCTGTGACTGTGGTGAGCAGTTAGATGAAACCATCAGAATTATGGGTGAGACGGGGGGAGTGATTCTTTACTTACGCCAAGAAGGTCGTGGTATTGGTTTGTATAACAAAATCGATGCGTACCGTCTGCAAAGCGAAGGCATGAACACCTATGAAGCGAATAACCACCTAGGTTTTGGTGATGATTTACGCGACTTTACCGAAGCGGCAGAAATGCTTCGCGCTTTAGGAACCACAAAAATCCGCTTGGTTACTAACAACCCTAAGAAGATCAATGAGCTGAAATCTTTCGGTATTGAGATTGAAGAAGTGGTGAATACTTCTGCACATATCAAGTCGGGAAATGAGAGTTACCTGAAGGCGAAAGTCTCACACGGTAAGCATAATCTGGATATTTGATAAGCTTCCTTTTATTGCTATAGCACAAAAGTATTTAAAGACCTCACAAATGTGAGGTTTTTTTGTATTTATCTTGCAATAAAATTGTAAGTTTGTATTATTCAAATCTGTAGTGTAAATGATAATGGTTTGCACTATTACTACGAATAATAATTCAAAGCTCAACAAGGATGCTTCATGACCATTAAATCTTTAGTGACAAAAGCCGTAACTTCGTCACTCATTTTTGCCTCTGCTTCTTCTTTTGCAGCAGTAACTCAAGATCAAGTTGTAGAACATTACGCCGATATTGCTCATGCAGTGTTTGCAGATTCAGTAATTACAGCAAAAGCGTTGAACTCTTCTATTGATACCTTCTTAGCTTCTCCTTCTGCTGGCAATTTCGAACAAGTAAAGCAAGCTTGGCTAGACTCTCGTGTACCTTACCAACAGTCTGAAGTATTTCGCTTTGGTAACGTTGTTGTAGATGATTGGGAAGGCCAATTAAATGCATGGCCGCTAGATGAAGGCCTTATCGATTACGTTTCGACTGATTACCAATATGAACTTGGTAACGAAGGCGCTAGCGCAAACATCGTTGCAAATAAGACTTTCCAAATTGGTCAGACAACAGTAGACGCAACTAACATTACTCCAGAGCTAATTGCAGACCTGAACGAGATCGGTGGTTCTGAAGCGAACGTAGCGTCTGGCTACCACGCGATTGAATTCCTACTTTGGGGCCAAGATTTAAACGGTACTAACAGCGGTGCAGGTGAGCGTGCTTACACTGATTTCGTTGTTGGTACTGAGTGTACTAATGGTAACTGTGACCGTCGTGGCGCATACCTAAAAGCATCAGCTGAACTACTTATCCAAGACCTAGAGTGGATGGAAAAGCAGTGGGCTGAAGGCGAGAAAGGCAACTACCGTCAAGAGCTTCTTTCTGAATCTAGCGAGAACGGCCTACGTAAAATGCTATTTGGTATGGGCTCACTATCTCTAGGTGAACTAGCGGGTGAGCGTATGAAAGTTGCACTAGAAGCAAACTCTACTGAAGACGAGCATGATTGTTTCTCGGATAACACGCATAACTCTCACTACTACAACGAGCAAGGTATCTACAACGTATACACTGGCTTGTACAAGCGTGAAGATGGTTCTCTACTTTCTGGTCCTAGCCTGTTTGACCTAGTAGAGCAAAAAGACGAGCAAGCGGCGAAAGAGATTCAAAAGCAGTTTGACCTAGCACGTGCACAAGTTGGTCAACTTGTTGTGTCAGCAGAGAAAAATAACCAGCACTTCGATCAGCTAATTGCTGCTGACAACGCTGCGGGTAACGCACTAGTAAACAAAACGATTGTTGCGCTAGTGTCTCAAACCGCTGCAATCGAGCGTGCAGCTGGTGTTATTGGCATTGATAGCCTAAACCCAGACACAGCGGATCACGAGTTTTAATAACCCGAGGTTAATACCAATCGTAGTAAATAACTGGTCAGCCTAGCTAGTTAAAACGCTCGATAACTGCGTTGTAATTTTTGATTGTAGAATAACTACTTATCAGAAAATCACGCCTTGTTCTCAAGCCTTTTTCCTGAGCTATTTCTGATCACTTACTTACTGTGATTGGTATAGAACTAATGTAAGGGCTCTTATTGAGCCCTTAATTGTTTGTTATTCAAAAAAGTTACTCCCTAATAAAAACTAAAATCAAAAACACAGCAAGGCAATGTATGAAGTCGTATCTCTCAGCCTCACTATTAACCGCACTGTTTTTCTTATCTCCATTGCACGCCCATGAAACCTACTCTGGAGGCAAAACCACAGTAAAGAAAGAGGGCGCGAACGCTTTTTCTCTTCCTGCAGCCAACCTTCCAATGAGCAAACGCTTGGATTTCAGCGTAGGTAACAGCTTCTTTAGAAACCCTTGGGTTCCTGCGCCGTCATCAACCGATGCACGTGATGGGTTAGGTCCATTGTTCAATACCAACGGTTGTCAAAACTGTCACATCAAAGATGGTCGTGGTCATGCGCCTGAAAAAGATGACCAGAACGCGGTTTCATTGTTGGTCCGCTTAAGTATCCCTGCTGAAACGCCAGAACAGAGACAAGCCTTCATTCGTGATGGTGGTATTCCTGAACCAACTTACGGCGGCCAGTTACAAGATTTCGCGCTTCAAGGTGTAAAACCCGAGGGCAAAGTGAACATCAGCTACACCGATGTTCCTGTTGAATTCAAAGACGGTACAGTCGTTACTTTGCGTAAACCAATTTTAAAGATTACTGATCTTGCCTTTGGCGAGATGCATCCTAAAACCGAGTTTTCAGCTCGTGTTGCGCCGCCAATGATTGGCCTTGGTTTACTTGAAAGCATCCCGCGAGAAACGATTCTCGGATTTGCTAAACAGCAGTTGGCCGACAAGCAGGGTGTTTCAGGCAAAGCGAACTACGTTCTTGATGTTCAAACTAACGAAATGGCGTTGGGTCGATTCGGTTGGAAAGCTGGCCAGCCAAACCTAATGCAGCAAAATGCGGCGGCGTTTAACGGTGATTTGGGCTTAACGAGTCGCTTATTCCCGAATGAAAACTGCACATCAGCACAATCAACCTGTGATGATTTTCCGAATGGAGGCGAGCCAGAAGTCAGCGACAATATTTTAGATTTTGTTGAGTTCTATTCGCAGCATCTAGCGGTCCCTATTCGTCGTAACATAGACAACCCAGCCGTCGTGCAAGGTAAAAAATTGTTCAAAGACGTTGGTTGCCAGAGTTGCCACCAAGCCGAAATTCGCACTGCAGAGCGTGAAGGGTTACCTGCGTTGTCTAAGCAATTAATCAGCCCGTATACCGATATGTTGTTGCACGATATGGGGGAAGGCTTAGCCGACAATCGCCCTGAATATCTTGCCAATGGCCAAGAGTGGCGTACGACGCCATTATGGGGATTAGGCTATACCAAAGAAGTTAATGGTCATACGTTCCTGCTTCATGACGGTCGCGCAAGAAACGTTATGGAAGCGGTACTTTGGCACGGTGGTGAAGCTGAAATGGCGAAACAAAACGTTTTAGCTCTTAGTAGTAGCGAACGTGAAGCGTTATTGGCGTTCTTAAACTCGTTATAGGCTGAGTTGAATTCAGTTTAGTTAACGGTTAGTGACTTAAGAAAGCCGCTATCAAACCACTTAGCACCGCTGAACTTGTAGGAATACGAGGTCAGCGGTCGTTTCGCATTTAATGAACTCATATACTTAAAAGAAAAACTAGCAAGTAAGGTAACAGCATGACGCATAAATTTTTGTTAATGCCTTTGTCGGTATTAATCATGGCAGGCTGCCAATCATCGGGTGAACAAGCTGCTTCATCTGAGGTTAACGGTGTGTCTTATCAAGCAGACACAACCGACCACATCAGTCGCAGTGTCTATCAACAAGAGTTTGATTCTGCAGTCCTATTCGCCAAGCAAGCCAACGAGCTAGAAGTCTTGATGCAGGGTTACTGCCAAACCAATGATGTTGAGTTAGATGCCTTGAAAAATCAGTGGCAGCTCACCATGAATAGTTGGATGGCACTGCAAGGCCAAGAAAGAGGCCCAACAGCGGCACTTGAAGAGAGCTGGAATATTCAATTTTGGCCAGATAAGAAGAACACCACCGGTCTTAAAATGCGTCAATTGACTCAGCAGGATAAAGTATGGTCTCAAGACGAAATCGCGCAGCAGAGTGTGACAGTACAAGGGCTAGGTGCGTTGGAGTGGTCGCTTTATGACGAGCAATCGCCACTGCTTCAAGACAAAGCACTAGGCTGCCAATCATCACAAGCGATTACTGAAAACTTAGCGGTTAAGTCATCTTCGATTGCACAGGCATGGCAGGTTAACCCTTGGTTAGCGTTAGACGAGACTCGTTGGGAGTCTGAATACATCGCTTTATTGACCAACCAACTCGATTACAGCATGAAAAAGCTGAGTCGCCCAATGGCTAAAATCGGTCATCCGCGTCCTTACTTCTCAGAATCATGGCGTGCACAAACTTCGATGACTCAACTAAAAGCGAATGTAGCAGCACTTCAGAATTTGTACCTAGCCGATGGCAATGGCCTAGACGGCTTGTTGAGAGAGAAGGGCTTAAATGACCTTGCTGACCGTGTTGCTGACCAGTTCACGCTAACGCTAGATACTTGGCCTACAGACTCAAGTTTGTTCGAGTTGCTGCAGAGCAAAGAGGGCTATCGAAATGTGCTGACTCAATACAACAAACTAGAACGTTTGAAGTACCTGATTCATGAAGAAGTGGCAATAGAGCTTGGCGTGGTAATAGGATTTAATGCTACCGATGGTGACTGATACTACACGAAGAACGCTACTCAAGGCTGCACTGGGTTGTGCTGCTGTACCTTTACTTCCGTTTGGCTGCGCTAGTCGCTCTGGCGCCGCAAGCACATCTAATGATCCTCAACTGATCGGCTGTGCGCTTAATGGTCGTGGCCAATATTCAGCGGTTGTGGCTGACGAATATGGTATGCCGTTGAGTCAACTGCCGATCCCAGATCGTGGGCATGGCGTCGCGATTTGCCCAACATCATCACATGCGGTGGTTTTTGCTCGTCGTCCTGGTGACTATTTTATGGTGTTTGACTATAAAAATGGTCAGCAGATCAAGATGGTCGTGAAAGGTAACAATCGCCACTTCTATGGTCATGGCGTTTACTCATTAGATGGCAAGTTACTGTATGCCACGGAAGGGAAAACGGACAGCAGCCAAGGTGTGATAGGTGTTTACGATGTCGCACAAGGCTATAGTAAGGTCGAGGAGTTCACTGGCTTTGGTATTGGCCCTCATGAAGTGATCATCATGCCGGATGGTAATCTCGCGATTGGCGTTGGCGGCGTTCATACTGACGGTAGAACACCGAAAAACTTGAATTCAATGCAACCGAGTTTAAGTTATGTTTCACCTGAAGGTGTGCTGCTTGATCAGGTTGAATTGTTGGATAAGAAGCTGAGCATTCGACACTTAGCCCATGATGGTGCTGAAACTGTACTTTGTGGTCAGCAATATCGTGGCGAGCCAGACGAGTATCCTTCGCTGTTGGCGATGCATACTAAAGGTGGGCAGTTTGAATCACTGAATGCAGAACCAGAGCAATGGGCAAGGTTCAATCACTATATCGCCAGTATTGCGGCGTCAGATGATTGGATTATTGCGACTTCGCCAAGAGGCAACTGCTACGGTATTTGGTCTAAAGAAACCCAAGAATTGGTAGAGCTATCTGCGTTGTCTGATGCTTCTGGTGCAGTGCTACTTGATGGTGAGTTTCGACTCAGCTCTGGAGCGGGCAGTGTGGTGAGCCAACACAAGCCTTATGAGAAATCAACCCAGCAATCATCGGTCCAGTGGGATAACCACTGGAGTGCAATCTAGTTCATAAAACTCCTTAAAAAATAACATGCTTACTCCTATTTCTTTGCCATACTTATGAGATGATTGGTGATGGGGTTAAGCATGTTAGCAAAATACTTCTGTGGATTATTGGTGTTAGTTTCTGTGCATGCATGGAGCTATACGAGTTCTGACGAGAGCCGTTTCATTCCGGCGGATTCAGAACTCTCTTTTATGCTGATTTATCCAGAGCTCACCCAGAGTATTTATCAAGACTCTTCTCTTCCTATCCTTTGGGATTCACCGGAACTTGTTAAAGCGTTTGAATTCCAGTTGTCGCTTCTCGAACAAGCGCAAATGGCGCCTCTTTTCGATCGTCAGTTAAAACAAATCCGCCACTATCAAACTCGTGGGCAATGGCAAGAGTTGGACATCTTATTAACCGATACCTTTATTTATTACCTAAGCTACGTTGAGAATGCGCCACTTGCCGGTAAAGAGTGGTATTTCTCGGGCAAGCTGCATTCCAAGTTGCCTGCGCCTTCTCCACATATCTTGATGAGATTGAAAAGCAGTGTCACCAATGATTACTTATTAGAAATGGTATTGTCCTATGCGCCGCCTGTTGGGGATTTTGACCAATTCAAGGCGACCTACTCCGTGCTAGAAACTGCGTCTGAACTCAATATAGAGCGATACAGACAGAAAGGGTTGAAACGATTGGGTGACCCGCTTTCAGACAAGGCGACTCTTGTTGAACGTATTGCTTTGGTCGGTGTTGATACCTCGATGATCGCGGTTGATTTCCCTGTATTTGACCAAGATCTGCAAACAGCGATTAAGTCTTTTCAGCGAATGCACGGCCTTACAGACGATGGGATCGTCGGGCCGGATACGATCAAATGGATCAACATGAGCTTTGATGAACGATTGACTTCGCTGGCTCTCAATGCCGAACGTGTTCGTTTGTGGTCACGAGACAGAGACTCTCTCATCGTCGTCAATGTCCCTAGTTTTGATATGAAGTATTGGGAAGATGGTGAAGAGGTCTTTGAGTCCAAAGTGGTCGTGGGCAGAAAGTCGCGAAAAACACCGCTTTTAGAGATAAACCTAGATTCGGTTATCTTGAATCCTACTTGGAACGTACCATGGAAAATCATGGTCAAAGACATCTTGCCTAAAGTAAAAGCGGATGAAAGCTACCTAGAGACACACAACTTCCAAGTGATTGATGGTTGGCGCACCATGGAAACCGTCGACACCACAGATATCGATTGGCAGACCATCAATTTCAATTCGTTCCCATATCGAATGCGTCAACAGGCAGGCTCACGTAATGCACTAGGTTTGTACAAGTTCAACACACCCAACAAGCGAGCTATCTATCTGCACGATACGCCAAGTAAAGGCCTGTTTAATGATGACTTCCGTGCTTACAGTTCAGGTTGTATACGTGTCGAACATGCAGAGGAATTGGCTGAATTGTTGTTTGCCACCAAGGTAAGGAAAGTACCTAACCAAAGTAACGATCTTGCTCCTAATACTAAGGTTCGCCTCAAGAAGCGAATCCCCGTGCATATCATCTATCAAACCGTGCTGTTTGAAGAAGGGGGCATACAGTATCGTGGTGACATCTACCAATATGATAAAGAGGGTGGTTAACCATCATTGAAGCCAATAAGGGTGATCTTGACCAAAAAATGACAACCAAGCTTCTATTGATAAAATTATAATGTGGATCAATAACTAATCGTGCAAAGGTTACAATTACTAACCTTTTGGGCGGTTTTTGTACGTTGACGCAGCAATTTCCATTATGTATCGTGCATTTTTCGTTCGATCTAATTGGTTTTTTTGCTGTATGTCTCAAAGTTTATTTTCACGCCGTCAGTTTCTGACTTACGCTGGTGGTACTGCTGTTGTCGCCTCAATTACTCCTTCTATCGCTTTTGCTTCATACCCTGATCAACCAAGAACGATTAGCATGAACAATCTTCACACAGGTGAACGATTAGAGACCTGTTATTTCGATGGTACTAACTATGTTGGTGATGAAATGGCTCGTCTAAGCAAACTGTGCCGTGATTTCCGTCGTAATGAGATTCATCCAATGGATAAGAACCTGTTTGATCAGATCACTCAGATTCAAAATGTACTGGGTATTCAAAAAGAAGTTCAAATCA
>NZ_JBFRLX010000075.1:0-10026 GCF_041470165.1 Vibrio sp. 10N.286.46.A8 | reverse complement strand
CATATGCGTTCCTTTTTATTATCTGCTCATTAAAAGCAGATTGATTCGAAAGCTATTAATAAACTAATGCTAATTAACAAACAACCTTAACTGCCAAACCACCTTGAGATGTCTCACGATATTTAGCGTTCATGTCTTTACCGGTTTCTAGCATTGTTTCGATAACTTTATCTAGAGAAACAGTAGGAGCAGAAGAGCGACGAAGTGCCATACGAGTCGAGTTGATTGCTTTAACTGCAGCAATACCGTTACGCTCGATACATGGAACTTGTACTTGGCCAGCAACTGGGTCACACGTTAGACCTAGGTTGTGCTCCATGCCGATTTCTGCAGCCATACATACTTGCTCTGGGCTACCACCCATAAGCTCAGCAAGACCAGCAGCAGCCATAGAACACGCCACACCAACTTCACCCTGACAGCCAACTTCAGCACCAGAGATAGAAGCGTTACGCTTGTAAAGACCCCCGATCGCGCCAGAAGCTGCGAAGTAACGGATGTAGTCTTTCTCTGTCACTGTTTGAATGAACTTATCGTAGTAAGCCAATACAGCAGGGATGATGCCACATGCGCCGTTTGTTGGTGCCGTTACTACACGACCGCCAGCTGCGTTCTCTTCGTTTACTGCGAAAGCAAACATGTTCACCCAGTCAACAACCGTCATTGGATCGTTAGTTGTTTTTTCTGACGTGATCAGTTGTTGGCGAAGTGCTGCTGCACGACGAGGTACACGCAGTGGACCAGGCAGGATACCTTCAGTATTCATACCGCGATCCATACACTCACGCATCGTTTTCCAGATGTTAGCGAAGTAAGTGCGAGACTCTTCGTCTGAGTGGAAAGCCGCTTGGTTTTTCATAACCAGTGTACTGATAGAAAGACCACTTTCTTTACACTGATTAACCAGCTCTTCCGCTGTTGTGAATTCGTATGGTGCTTTAATTGGGTTTTCTTCTTCTTTGCCGAAGTTCTCTTCGTCAACGATGAAACCACCACCAATTGAGTAATACGTTTTTGAATATGCGACTTCGTCATCAACCCAAGCATGAATGCTCATGCCATTCTCGTGTAGAGAAAGGTTGCTAGTGTGGAAGTTCATTCCGCCGTCGCGAGGGAACGAAACAGTATGACAGTGCATACCGACAGGTAGACGTTCAGTTTCTTCTACTCGAGCAATGAAGCCTGCAATAGAATCAATATCAACACGCTCAGGAGTATTGCCAGCAAGACCCATGATGATTGCGATATCTGTGTGGTGACCTTTCCCTGTCAGTGATAGTGATCCATATACGTCCACGGTGATTTTAGTGATGTCGCGCAATTTTCCCATTGAACGTAGGTCATCAATAAATTCTTTACCCGCTTTCATTGGTCCAACTGTATGTGAGCTCGATGGACCAACACCGATTTTATAGATATCAAATACACTAATCATAGCGATTACCTCAAAAAGAGAGCCTCCCAAGGGGAGTAGGGAGGCTCATTTATTATCATTATATTTTTTGTCTAACCTCGCCATATAAGATGAATGTCATCTTATAAAAAGGGCTTGAGATTAAAGAGCGCCGTAGATTACAGAACTAATAGCCGCTAGACCACATAAAGCTGTAAAGATTTGCACAGGTGCTGAAGTTTTGTACTTAGCCATAGCTGGTACTTTGTTCATTGCGAATACAGGCATTAGGAACAGGATAGCTGCAATCATTGGAGCACCCATTGTTTCAATCATACCTAGGATGCTTGGGTTAACTACCGCAACAATCCAAGTTGTAACAACGATGAACGCTAGAGAAGCTTTCTCAATCGTGCTGATTGAAGAACCAGAGCGAGACTTGATTAGGCCAACAAGACCTTCATGAGCACCTAGGAAGTGACCGAAGTAGCTAGAAGTGATTGCTGCGAACGCCACTAGAGGACCCATGTAAGAGATAAGTGGAGACTCATGAACGTTAGCTAGGTAAGAAAGAACCGAGATGTTTTGAGATTGCGCTGTTGCTAGTTGCTCTGGAGATAGAGAAAGTACTACAGAGAATACGAAGAACATTACAAAACCCATCAGCATCATTGCTGCGCCGCCAGTGATCGCGTCAGTTTTCTTAACCGCGTCTTCACCGTACACACGACGTTGCTCTTTAGAGAACTGTGAAATGATTGGGCTGTGGTTGAAAGAGAACACGATGATTGGAATCGCAAGCCAGATAATAGAAGGCATTGCTGACCATTCTGGGCTTGTTTCCATCATTGAAGTGTTCCAATCAGGAACTAGGTAGAAAGACAATGCTAGTAGGATGAATACTAGTGGGTAAACCATTGCTGAAGTTGCTTTAAGCATCAGTTCTTTACCGAATACAACACCTGCTGTCATAGCAAGGATAAGTGCACCAGAAAGAAGAGGACGAGGAATAGATTCCATGCCCATTTGGTTTACTAGGAAAGAGTCAACCGTGTTTGTGATACCAACACCGTAGATAAGAACGATTGGGTAGATAGCGAAAAAGTAAGCGAAAGTAATAAGGTTCGCGCCAGTCTTACCGAAGTGTTCTTCAACTGTGTCTGTAATATCTGCTTCAGGGTTCTTAGAAGACAGTACGAAACGAGCTAGAGATTTGTGTGCGAACCAAGTCATTGGTGCCGCGATTAAAGCTAGGATAACTAGTGGCCAAAAACCACCCGCACCAGCTTTGATTGGAAGGAATAGTACACCAGCGCCAACTGCTGTACCGAATAGTGATAGACACCAGGTAAAATCTTTATAGTTAAACTTGCTTGTATCTGTAACGGCATTTGCCGAAGAAGTTGTTGTGTTCATGTTAAATTACTCATTTTTTGGGAACAGGAAATAAGTCGGGGCTAATTCTGCAGAATTTTCTTCTACAAAAAATAGATCTAAATCATGTAATGAAACGGCGTGTCACATGATATGCGAAAAACGGATTTTTGATCACGAAAATAGCGTGCCACAGGTGATTTATGCTCATGCTTGCTATTAGTTTATCTTATGCGAAAGGCGGGGTTGTACAGAATTATACCAGGGAAACGTTTGCGTAAAATTGGATTAATAAATCTGTTCCATGGAAAAGGCTGTGTTTGTTAACAAGGATTAAACAAAACGTAGTTTCTATGTAATTTGTTGCACTACGTGTTGCTGCAGTGATTGGATGATTTGAGCTGTAACGCCCCAAATTAGGTGCTCTTGGAAGGGCATGGCAAAAACACGATGCTTGATTTTTTTTAAGTTAACAGTGTGGCTGTGTAACTTGGCTTGGTCTAAAACATAGGTGGCGGGCACCTCAAAAATCGAAGCAACTTCGTTCTCATCGATGATGGGTTTATAGTCCGAATCGACCACTACAACAATCGGTGTAACTAAAAATTTACTAATGGTACTCAAAGTAGGTAATTGCCCAACAATTTTAACCTGATCCGATCGAATTCCGACCTCTTCGTGAAGTTCTCTAAGTGCGGTGAATTGCATAGAAGGATCGGAGAGTTCGTGTTTCCCTCCAGGAAAGCTGATTTGACCAGGGTGATGTTTTAAATGAGCGGCTCTTTTCGTAAAAATAACATGTAAACCATCCTCTCGTTCCACTAAGCCGACTACCACTGCTGCTTTACGCAATTGATCGTCATTGATATGTGAAACGCGCTCAACGGATTCTGGGTGATAGCCAACGGTAGAGTTGAGCTGGAATTGTTGAAGGAAGTTATCTTTGTTCATATAAAGCCAATATATTGATTATTATGATTTTAAGTATAGTCATAACCGTGTGTTGATTACCAATTTCGAATTTGCCTTCACTTTCCTCCGTTAGTACCGGCAATAACTGGAAATAAGAAGGGACTGGGTAGCGGCGTTTTTCAAGGTAAATGTTCCCAATCTTCTAAGAGTGACGGATTTTGCTATATTTGAATATGTGTACTTCTACTAGTAAGCGTTATCCATGTCATAAATTGGGTGATGAAACGTACATTTTCTGTTTAAGAATTTGATAACAATGACTTAGTGGACCATTCTAAAAAGAAATAGAAGAAAAGGTATGAAATGAAAGGAATCATATTCACCGAATTTTTAGAGCTTGTTGAAGACAAGTTTGGGTTAGAGCTTTTGGAAGAAGTTCTAGAGATGTCAGAAGATGAAGGGATCTACACATCAGTCGGAAGTTACGACCACAAAGATCTTGTTCGATTGATTATAAACTTGAGTAAGAAAACCGATATTGATGCAGCGAGCCTGCAACGTGTTTTTGGACAATCGGTTTTTAAGAACTTACTGGCCTCATTACCGAATAAAGCGAGCCTCGCCCATAGCAACACCACTTTTCAATTTATTCAGCACGTAGAGCGTTACATTCACGTAGAAGTGAAGAAGCTCTACCCAGATGCTGAGCCTCCACAATTTAGCTTTATCACCACGACCGAAGCGCAACTTGTTTTTGACTATAAAAGCGCACGATGTATGTCTCACGTTTGTTTGGGATTAATCGAGGGGTGTGCTGACTATCATGGTGAAACCATCGTGGTAGAAATGACACCTCAGAATGATGACCAAAGTGTGGTTAGGTTTAATCTCAAAGTAGAAAAGTGATATGGATCTGGCATCTGCCCAAGAGAAAAAACTGAAACGTCAAATAGCAGCACGGAAAGCGGCTGAAGCCTTGTTGGAGCAAAAGAGTCTCGAACTGTTTGAGGCCAATCAACAGCTTGAACTTGCGTTGCGCCAATTAGAAAAGCGTTCAAATGCGAATATTCGACGGATCGAATTCCAAGAACAAATCGACAACCTGTTGATTGATTTCGGACGCGCGTTTCTGAGGAGTGATCTCGATGACGTGATGTTGTCCCAATTGACGGCGAGTGTAACTAACAGTTATCTAATTGAAGCCAGTCGCTTGGTTTTACCCCCCAATCTAATCCCTCAGTTACAAACCCATGACTATGGTGATGAAACAGTCGAGGTAATAGAGAAAGACATTCAAGAACCTCATTGGCAAGGTTGCTTGCTTACCGTGCCATTAGAGGTCGAAAAAGTGATTGTGGGCGCGTTAATCGTTCAGGTCAGGTTGTTAGATCAAGACTACGAATTCATCCAAAGCCAACTGTTGTTAGTGACGGACCTTATCTGCAGTGCGTTAACTCATCAACTTGCGATTAACCGAAATATTGAATCACGTAAGCGAGCAGAAGAGTCGGAAAGGGCAACACGCGATTTTGTCGCGATGATTAACCATGAATTGAGAACCCCACTCAATGGTCTTCTTGGTAGTGCAGAGTTGATAAGCGACACCGAACTGAGCAGTTCTCAACGTGAGATCGTGAATAACTTGAGCCAATCCGGTGAGTTTCTTAGAACCATCATTAATGATCTTCTCGATTACAGTAAAATCAATGCGGGTATGCTGGAATTAATTCCCAAGACATTTGCACTCCAAGATTTGAAAAATACCATTGATAGTATCTTTACCAATCGAGCGATTGAAAAGCAGATTCAGTTTGATGTCAATGTAACCGATGGGGTACCCAGTCACTTCTATGGTGACCTAGAGCGTATTACTCAATTGTTCGTGAACTTAATCGGCAATGCAATTAAATTCACCGATCAAGGCCATGTGAGCGTAGAGATAAAATGGCTTAACGACCAATTTATTTTTTCTGTTGAGGATAGTGGCGTTGGTATTGCTCAATCTGCTATTAAGACACTGTTTGAACCTTTTACACAGGCCGATAACTCAAGTAGCCGAAATTACGAAGGGACAGGGCTTGGTTTAGCAATTTGTCGCAAGCTAGCTGCGTTAATGAGGGGAGACATTGAGGTGAGCAGTATTGTTGGTTCGGGTACGACATTTACCATTTCACTCCCTCTTCAAGTTGTCGATACACTGGCTGAGCGCGATAGTGTCGCAAAAGGTTTTGAGTCTGAGGTTGAATTGACATTGCTTAAAGTGCTGGTGGTTGATGATATTAAGATGAACCAGATCATCATCCAACAAATGCTACGCAAATACGAAATAGAGCCAGCGATTGCCGGTAATGGTATAGAAGGTTTGGAATTAGCGTCGAATAATGAGTATGACATTGTGTTTATGGATTGCCGGATGCCAGTCATGGATGGTTTTGAAGCGACGAAGAAACTGCGAAGTTCAGGATATAGCCAACCAATTATTGCATTAACCGCTGGTACGACAAAAGAAGAGCGAGAGTTGTGTATTGAATCTGGTATGGACGATATATTGAGTAAACCCTATACCGCTAACGACTTAGTGATAATGCTGAATAAGTGGGGCTAATAAATATCATTGCCTTTGTAGTGAGTAAATATGCAACGTTATTGATTTGTCTCTAATGTCTTGAGTATATTGTCAATGTAACAAGTGAGCTGACAATGCTATACGTTCACTTACTTTATTGGTCGCTTTTATTAATTATATTAAGGAGGTTTGAAAAACTATAAAAATGGATTCGATATGAAAAAAATGATAGTGACGCTTGCTCTAATTGCACCTTTATCTGCAGTGGCTGCACAAAAAGACCCAAATGGTTTCTATATCGGAGTAGGAGCTGGTTCAACTGAACTTGATGATGGTGGTTTTGGTAAGGCCATAACTCGCAAAACCACAACAACTGAAACTGAATCACCTTCTTATAAACTCATTGCCGGTTATCAGATCAACCGTATTATTGGTATCGAAGGCCAATATACTAAATATGGAACGTCTACAACAAAAGTAGGCAGTTCAAAAGCATTCACAACAGATTTTAGTTCAATTAGCGTTGCTGCGAATGTTGGTTATACGTTCGATATTGGTCTTCGACCTTATGCACTTTTAGGTTATAGCTTTTTAAATTCAGAAATTGAAAACAGTGGTAATAATAAATACTTTGCGACTAAGTCATCAACCGTATCTGGTATAAAAATGGGGGTGGGCGTAGAGTATGCAATTCCTGCTGCACCAGCTCTAGCATTACGTGCAGGTATTGATTGGGAAGCAGCTGATATCAAAGTGAAAGATGAAAAGAACAAAGAGTTATCTAACGTTCACACACTAGGCTCATTCTATTTGGCTACAACATACACCTTCTAGGCTAGTGTTATTGAAAAGCTAAGTAGGTGATTGCCCACTTAGCTTTTTTAATATTAAAGTACTTTCCAGATTGGCTTTTTAGCTGTTTTTAATAACCCGTCTTAATAAATCTAGATTAAATTTATCTATCAGCCAGTACAGGCAATATTCTACTCAGCTTATCAAGAGTCTCTTGGTACTCAGAAGCACAATCACTATCAAATACTACACCTCCTCCAGCCCAAGCATAAAGCGTATTGTTTTCTGCCACTAAGGTACGAATCGTAATGCTGGTGTCCATTCTGCCATTACGGCTGATATAACCAATGCTACCGCAATACGCCGAGCGACGATGAGGCTCTAGCTCCTCAATGATCTGCATCGCGCGAACTTTTGGAGCGCCGGTAATCGACCCCCCGGGAAAGCAAGCCCTTAATAGGTCATGTGCTGAATGATGGACATCAAGCTCTGCCCTTATCGTGCTCACTAAGTGGTGCACAGCAGGGAAACTCTCTATATCGAATAGCTTTGGTACATGAACCGATCCCGGCTTTGCGACTCGGCCAATATCATTACGAAGCAGGTCGACGATCATCAGGTTTTCTGCCTGATCTTTCTCAGCATTCAACAGGTCTTGAGCATTGGCGTCATCAATCATGGAATTTTCAGAACGAGGACGTGTCCCTTTGATTGGCTTGGTTTCAATGGTGCCACTATTGAGCTCTAAAAAACGCTCAGGTGAGACACTGAGAATGGTGCAGCCTGCTAAACGGATAAAACCAGAGAATGGAGCTGAGTTGTACTTCTCTAACTTTTCATAAGCGAGCCATTCACTGCCTTGGTATTGGGCATTGAAGCGCTGAGCAAGGTTTATCTGATAACAGTCACCCGACAACAAGTACTCTTGAACGCTATCGAATTTATTGGCATAACTTTGTTCAGTCATATTGGATTGCCATGGGGTGGTTAATCCAAACTTCTGACGAGCTCGTTCTGTTTGTTCCGCTCTTTCTGCTTGTTGGCTTGGCGATTGTTGTTGAGTTAACCAATCCCAATGGGTATCAATGTTTTGCCCAACAAGGAACGCAGCTTTAAGCTTATGATCAACAATCACAGCCCATTCATACAATCCAACCGCCATGTCTGGTGCAGAAATATCACGCTTAGCAAGAGAGGGAAGAGCTTCTACTCGTCGCCCTAAATCGTAACTAAAATACCCTAAAGCACCACCAACGAAAGGCAGTTCAGGGTGCTCACTGATTGCGGGTAGTAATTGCTGCTGATATTGGTCGAGTAGTTCGAAAGGGTCTGACTCTGAAACCTCGCACGTCTCATTAACATTGACGGTCGTTTTCGCACCGATTGTCTCGAAGGTGGCGATGGGTTGAGCAACTAAAATGTCGTATCGACTATCGACGTGGCTTTCTGAGGCAGAGCGTAATAGCATTGCCCACGGCACGCTTTCAATATGAGAAAACAGCTGTTTAGCTAAAGTTGGTTGATATTCAAGCGGCTTGATTTGGATAGAGCGAAATTCGTTGTTATTCATTTGTTTAATTTGTGACAAAGAGTTCGATCACTGCATGGCGTGTGAGAGGAAGCAAGAGTATCATAAATTGAAAATAAAATGGGTTCTTGATTAGAACGGAGTAATCCAAGTGGTTTAGTTTACAGCTATGCAAGCGATTGCTAAAGCAACTAAATACAGCTCAACACAATAAAAAGCTAAACCATCTAATCCGATTCGGCACACATAGCCAAACGATGAACCCACATGGAACCAGAACAATAAAGAGGCATGCAATGACGGTTATTCGTAAGCAAGATGTGATCAGCAGTGTCGCTGACGCACTTCAGTACATTTCTTATTATCACCCTTTAGACTTTGTCCAAGCCCTAGAAAAAGCGTACGAGAAGGAAGAGAGCCAAGCAGCTAAAGATGCTATTGCTCAGATTCTTATCAACTCGCGTATGTCTGCGGAAGGCCATCGTCCAATTTGTCAGGATACGGGTATTGTTACTTGTTTCGTGAACATCGGTATGGATGTTAGGTGGGAAACGGATCAAACAGTACAACAGATGGTTGATGAAGGCGTTCGTCAAGCTTACAACAATCCAGATAACCCATTGCGTGCATCTGTCCTAATGGACCCTGCAGGTAAGCGTATTAATACCAAAGACAACACACCAGCGGTTGTTCACATTAATATGGTTCCAGGCAACAAAGTTGAAATTCAAATCGCGGCAAAAGGCGGCGGTTCTGAGAACAAAACCAAGATGGTTATGCTGAACCCTTCTGATGATATTGCAGAGTGGGTAGAGAAGACGCTACCAACAATGGGTGCAGGCTGGTGTCCACCGGGCATGCTAGGCATAGGCATTGGTGGTACGGCTGAGAAAGCCGCGGTACTCGCTAAAGAATCTCTGATGGAACACATCGATATCCAAGAGCTTATCGACAAAGGCCCAGAGAACGCAGAAGAAGAGCTTCGTTTAGATATCTTCAACCGTGTAAACAAACTGGGCATTGGCGCACAAGGTCTTGGCGGTCTAACGACTGTGGTTGACGTGAAAATCAAAACAGCACCAACGCACGCAGCCTCTAAGCCTGTTTGCTTGATCCCGAACTGTGCGGCAACGCGTCACGTACACTTCACTCTAGACGGCAGCGGCCCTGCAGAGCTAACACCACCTAAGTTAGAAGAGTGGCCAGATATAACTTGGGAAGCAGGCGCAAATACACGCCGTGTTAACCTTGATGAAATTACTAAAGAAGACGTTCAAGATTGGAAGACCGGCGAAACGGTTCTTCTATCAGGAAAGATCTTAACGGGTCGTGATGCAGCGCATAAGCGTATTCAAGGCATGCTTGAAAGTGGTGAAGGTTTACCAGAAGGCGTCGACCTGAAAGGTAAGTTCATTTACTACGTTGGCCCTGTTGATGCTGTGGGTGATGAAGCGGTAGGTC
>NZ_JBFRLX010000074.1:0-21137 GCF_041470165.1 Vibrio sp. 10N.286.46.A8 | reverse complement strand
AACCACTTCTTTGAATTTCGCAGGGTGTGCCGTACATAAGAACAGACCTGTCTCGTTCTCTTGCAGTTGCTCTTCCAATAGACGGTAAGCAATCGCACCATGAGGTTCACACAGGTAACCTTGAGCTTTTAGATCACGTACTGATTCAGCACTCTGCTCATCAGATACTTTACCTTTACCCAAAGTATCCAGTCCCCAACCTTTCAGTTGGCAAAGCTCTTCGATACGTGGCCAGTTGTTTGGTTGGCTCACGTCCATCGCGTTCGATGTTGTCGCAACCGTTGGTTTTGGATCCCATTGACCTGTTTCTAGGTAACGAGGAACCGTGTCGTTTTCGTTGGTTGCTGCAATGAAGCGTTTAACCGGTAAACCTAGCGCTTTCGCTAATAGGCCAGCAGTTAGGTTACCAAAGTTACCACTTGGTACAGAGATAACCAGATTTTCACGTTGCTCTTTGGTTAGCTGAGAAGCCGCCTCAAAGTAGTAACAGATCTGAGCCATCAAACGGCTGATGTTGATTGAGTTTGCTGAGTTCAAGCCAATCTCTTTGCGCAGTTCAGCATCATCAAACGCATCTTTTACTAGTGCCTGACACGCATCAAAATCGCCATCAATCGCGACAGTATGAATGTTCTTACCTAACGTACAGAATAGCTTTTCTTGCAGTGGGCTGATCTTGCCTTTCGGGTATAGGATAACAACATTGATGTTTTCCATGCCGTAGAATGCGTGTGCAACCGCAGCGCCAGTATCACCCGATGTTGCCGTTAAGATTGTGATTTGACCGCCATCAGAAACCGCAGCCAAAGATTGAGCCATAAAACGGCCACCGAAATCTTTAAATGCTAACGTTGGACCGTGAAACAGTTCAAGTGCGTAAACACCGTCTTTCACTTGGTTGATCGGTGCTGGGAATTGGAATGCCGCATCCACTAGTTGATCAATCTGTTCTTTTGGTAACTCATCACCAATTAGAGCAGAAAGAATCTTTGAACTACGAGGGACAAAGTCCTCTGCAAGTAGTGCATCGATGTCATCGAACTTAGGCAGCTCTGATGGGAAAAATAGACCTTGATTACGACCTAGACCTTGACGAACGGCTTGGCCAAAAGAGACTTGCTCATCGTTTTCTTTGATGTTGTACAGCTTCATAACTCACTTCCTGTAACGATCGAACCTTGTTTATCTAAGCGACAAACGTGGACGAATCCTTCTTCATTTTGTACGTAGTTTTGTTCTAACCAGCGTGCAACACGCTCGGCGACATCTTGTTCTTTGCAAATGCTAAATAGCGTAGGGCCACTACCAGAAATTCCAGTAGCTAATGCTCCTGCTGACGTTGCATATTTGCGTGCATCAGCAAACCCTGGAAGCAGTTTCTCACGATATGGTTCAGCAATCACGTCTTTGATCATCTTAGCGGCTAGCTCTGGCTGACCAGAGTGACAAGCATGAATAAAGCCAGCTAAATGACGACCATGGGCAATCACATCTTGACGGCGATACTGAGAAGGCAAGATCTCTCGCGCTTCAGCCGTCGAAACCTTGATGCCCGGGTAAGCCATTACCCAATACCAATCGTCAAAACATGGAACCTCTTGGCTAATGATACCAAGCTCTTCCAACATTAATTGCACACCACCAAGGTAACATGGCGCTACGTTATCGTAATGTATGCCACCTGAAATCTTACCTTCCATTTCACCCATCAGAGCAAGCAGTTCAGTTTCATTCAACGGTTGGCCATGAAAACGGTTCAAGGCATCAAGCGCCGCGACAATTGAACATGCACTCGACCCTAAACCAGAGCCGATAGGCATGTTCTTCTCTAGCGTCATCTCTAGAGACTTAACTGAGATACCTTTCTTGTCTAACTCGCGAGAGAACACAACCCAGCAGTCGTAGACAATATTTTCTTTGGTTTCAGTTGGCAGCTTAGAAACAAAGCTGCCTGCTGTTTTTAGCGAGAACGGTTCATCACCGGCTTTAACCATTACTCGGTCACCAAGCAATGTACCATCCACTGGAGACACAGCGGCCCCCAGCACATCAAACCCTACACTGACATTGCCGATTGATGCAGGAGCATAAACGACAACATCCATATCACTTGAACTCATTCCTAAACTCCTAATTTCCAACCAAGAGTACGCATCACATCAGAGAATACGCCTGCTGCTGTAACTTCAGTACCTGCACCGTAGCCACGTAGAACGAGTGGGATTGGCTGGTAGTAACGGCTGTAGAATGCCAGAGCGTTCTCGCCATCTTTAATCTTAAACATTGGGTCATCGCCATCAACAGCTGCGATACGAACCTTACATTTACCTTCAGCGATCTCACCCACATAACGAAGTACTTTGCCTTCTTCTGCTGCGATGGCTGACTGCTCTTTGAAGTATGCATCCGCTTCTGGCAAGCGAGCCATGAACTCGTCAACCGTACCTGAATCATCAAAACCCGGTGGCAATGCTTGGTCAACTTCAACATCTTCAAGCTCAAGTGCCATACCCGCTTCACGAGCAAGAATAAGCAGTTTACGCGCCACATCCATACCAGACAGATCATCACGAGGATCCGGTTCAGTGAAGCCGTTATCTTTAGCAATGTTGGTTGCTTGGCTGAGTGTCATACCCTCATCCAGCTTACCGAAAATGTAAGACAGTGAACCAGAAAGAATGCCGTTGAACTTCTCAAGCTCATCACCTGCAGAGATTAGGTTCTGTAAGTTTTCGATTACCGGTAGACCTGCGCCTACTGTTGTCTCGTACATCAACTTACGACGAGAGTTACGTGCCACTTCACGAAGCTGATGGTAGTAAGCCATGCTTGCCGTGTTGGCTTTTTTGTTTGGTGTTACAACATGGAAACCAGCCGCTAGGAAATCTGCGTATTGTCCTGCAATACCTTCGCTAGACGTACAATCAACCAACACAGGGTTGATGATGTGATTACGTTGAACAAGTGCCGCTAAACGCGCTAGGCTAAACTCTTCTGTCGCACTCGACATACGATCACGCCACTGTTCTAGCGGTAGACCATCGCTGTCTAGCAGCAAGCCTTTGCTGTTTGCTAAACCACATACGCGAATCACGATGCCTTTTTCAGCCAGTTTGCCTTGTTGACGTTGGATCTGGTCAACAAGCTCACCACCAACACCGCCAACACCGACAACGAAGACGTCAAGGAAGTGCTTAGAGTTAAATAGGTTTTCGTGACACGCTTTGATTGCTTCTGAGATTTTATCTTCCGGGATAACCGCAGAGATAGCGCGCTCTGAAGAGCCTTGAGCAATAGCGACGATGTTAACGTTCACTTCCGCTAAAGAAGAGAAGAACTGAGAAGCGACACCACGTGAAGTACGCATACCGTCACCCACCAGCGTCACAATCGCAACATCATCCATGAACTCAACAGGCTCTAATAGGCCATCTTTAAGTTCAAGTTCAAACGCGTCTGACAACACTTGCTTCGCTTTCACTTTGTCAGCCGATTCAATACAGAAGCTGATGCTGTACTCAGAAGAAGATTGAGTAATAAGGACAATAGAAACGCCTGCAGAAGACATCGCGCCGAATACACGACTCGCCATGCCTACCATGCCCTTCATTCCTGGGCCTGATACGTTAACCATCGTTAGGTCACTTAGCGTAGTGATACCTTTGATCGCCAGGTTATCTTCGCCAGTGTCTTGGCCAATCAAAGTGCCGGCACCCTGTGGGTTGAAGCTGTTTTTGATCAGGCATGGAATATGGAATTGTGCGATAGGTGCAATTGTTTTCGGGTGTAGAACAGAAGCACCGAAGTAAGAAAGCTCCATCGCTTCTTGGTAGCTGAGTGATTTAAGAAGACGGGCATCATCCACTAAGCGTGGGTCACAGTTGTAAACGCCATCGACGTCAGTCCAAATCTCACAGCAATCAGCACGTAGACATGCCGCTAGAACTGCAGCTGAGTAGTCAGAGCCGTTACGGCCAAGCGTTACTAACTCGCCTTTATCATTACCAGCAGTAAAGCCCGGCATGATATTTACGTGACCTTTAGGAAGCGGTGATTGGCGGAAGTTCTGAGTTGAAATGTCCACATCAACCATAGCTTCAAGATGATCACCTTGAGCATAGAGGTATTCCACAGGGTCAATCAGGCTTGCTGGTTGGCCTTTCGCTTCCAGCACCGCTTTCATTAACTGGATTGAAACTCGCTCACCTTTACTAATGATGCGAGCATTAACATGGTTCGGGCACATGCCCAGTAGGTTAATACCATTCACGAACTGCTTAAGTTGAGCAAGAGAGGTATCGACCTGCTCTTGAAACGCAGAGCCATCTACTGACGGCAATACCGCTTGAATCTCTGCAAACAGTGCAGAAAATGATGATTCGATCTCTGAAATCTGTGTGTCAGCTTCACCGTTTTTCAGTGCAGCTTCAATAACAGCGACCAACTTATTGGTTGTTTTTCCTGGAGCCGATAGTACAACGGCTAGCTCTTCTTGCTGGGCATTATTAGCGATGATATCAGCCGCTCGTAAAAAACGATCTGCATCAGCTAATGATGAACCTCCAAACTTTAAAACGCGCATCCCTTTCTCCATAAGTCATAAAAATGGTACAAAAAAAGGCCTGTATCTTGTTGGATACAGGCCTTTTTTTTAAAATCCGTTACTTAGCAGCCTGCCCCAACAATGTGAATGTCGGTAATAATAATGGTGGTGGTCATTACTAGGTGGCTTACATGCTGCATATCAAATTCTCTGCTTGTGCTTTACTCTACGTGTATCAATTTTTACTACTATGCGTCAATGAAAAGTTGCGTTTTTTTTACATTCACACCGTTTTTCAGAGCAAACCTTCATTTAAGAGATAAAACACCCTGCATCAACCTGCCATTCAGAGACTGGATTAACTCATCAAACAAACAGAAGTAATCAGTTGCATATATAGTCATAACAAAATGCTCTATCGATAGTACAGCGAACATACAAGTCCTGTGCTTTAATTGAACAATAACGTTCGAAAAACAATAATAATGACATCAGGAGTGGGAAATGAAGAGATTACTTATTCTTTTAGTCTTTGCTATGCCTGTTGTTTGTTCAGCTAACAGTTTACCGCTACTGAGCAGTTTGCCTTTGCTCCCAAGTCAAATCGATAGCTCTGACCATAAGTTTTTTATCTCCACGCAAAGTACATCGAGTGAAAGCTTTGATACTTGGACAGTAGACAGTGGTTATTCTTATAGCTTGTTTTCTGATGTGGATCTTTATGTCGGTACACGAATCAACACTGCTGCACTGAAATATGAGAGTGGATTCTTGAGTGGTGTTAGTTATCAGTTTTCCGAAAGAGTCTCTTTCAACAGCTCTCTACACACCTATAACAATGAAACAGAAGACAGTGATAAATCGGTAGCCGCAGAGCTTTCCAGCCGCGTGCAGCTAACCGACAATCTAGATATGCATGCCACCCTTGATTATGAAGAGTGGCAACAAGGTGTTGAGGTAGGATTAGGGTTTCGCTTCTAATCTATCCCACTTCTTTATTGATGAGCCCGTTAAGATTCAATCAACAATTCCGTTGAAATTAACACACCATTCCAATCGGCATAAATGTAATCACCGGGCTGAATCAGTTGATTGTGTATAGAGAGCGTCACATTCACTTGCCCAACACCGTGCTTCTCGGTTTTAAATGGAGAGGCTCCGAGAGCTTGAATACCAAGATCCATCTGCGCCATCATCGCAACATCACGCACCGCACCATTCACAATGACGCCTTCCCAACCATTTTCGATGGCTAGAATAGCCAATTGGTCGCCAAGTAACGCTTTTTGACACGAGCCATTACCGTCTACAACGAGTACTTTGCCGCAGCCATCGGTCTCTAAAACCTCACGAACCTTGGAATTATCGTGATAACAACGAACTGTTACAATTTTCCCCCAGAACGCACCACGCTGGCCGAAGTTCTGTAATGGCATATTCAGTAGCGTGACTTTGCTTTCAAACTCATCACATAAGTCAGGTGTTATATCGTGCATATATCCTCCGTGAGTAAGGCAAACCTATTAAGTCAGGTGAGCCTCTATGCTTTTATATATTATTAAAATTAATCCTTTGTTTTCATTGCTCTATGCCCAATTTAATACGAAATAAAAGTTGATTGAGCATATTTATCTACTAGACTCTAAGGATAGCTTTCAGCTTCCTTGGTTCATAGTCCGGTCTTTAGCAAGCAAGATGTGCGAAACATCTCGAATAATCATTCTTATTTTGGTGCTAAATAGTCACCATAACATTGGTTAAGTTGTAGCCATACTATTAAAGTTTGTTGCGATACGGCAATTGATGTAAATCAACAAAGTGAATGGAATTAACATTCTCGCGTTGTTAGCATGCTGTTAACATTATAGAATCCTCTTAAATCACTAAAAGAATGATTGAAAGGCGTACTGGATCTACGTTATTGGGCAATACTTCAAGGAAGGCAGATAGCTGGAAGTAAGTGTTTTTTTGAAAACTTTAAGTTATCATCAAAAATACATTACCTGTATGTTATGTTTTGCCTAGAATTTATTCTATTAGCACAGTTTCGTCACAAATTTAGGTACCGCCAAATGCAAACCCCGCAGATTCTTATCGTTGAAGATGAGCAAGTAACTCGTAACACTCTAAAGAGTATTTTTGAAGCAGAGGGATATGCTGTTTTTGAGGCTAGCGACGGTGAAGAGATGCACCAAGTGCTATCTGACAACCAAGTTAACCTTGTAATTATGGACATCAACCTTCCAGGTAAGAATGGCCTACTACTTGCGCGTGAACTGCGTGAGCAAGCAAATGTAGCGCTTATGTTCTTAACTGGTCGTGATAATGAAGTTGATAAGATCCTTGGCCTAGAGATCGGCGCAGATGACTACATCACAAAGCCTTTCAACCCTCGTGAGCTGACTATCCGTGCACGCAACCTTCTTAACCGTTCAATGAGCACAAGCTCTGTTCAAGAAGAAAAGCGTAGCGTTGAGAAGTACGAGTTCAATGGTTGGGTACTAGATATCAACAGTCGTTCTCTGGTTAGCCCAGATGGCGAAGGCTACAAGCTACCTCGTTCAGAGTTCCGTGCTCTACTTCACTTCTGTGAGAACCCAGGTAAGATCCAAACACGTGCAGACCTTCTTAAGAAGATGACTGGCCGTGAGCTTAAGCCACACGATCGTACTGTAGACGTAACAATCCGTCGTATTCGTAAGCACTTTGAATCTGTTTCTGGTACGCCAGAAATCATCGCGACGATTCACGGTGAAGGCTACCGCTTTTGTGGTGACCTAGAAGACTAATTCGATTCGCGCTTCTGGCCGTTTAGTTCTTGCCGTCGATTAGTACTTCTAAACCGATAGCACTTCTAACCAGTCAGCACTTATAAACAGTTAGTACTTCTAGCAATCGAAGCGTGAACAATCGTTATTAAAAAGGGAGAATGCCAACGCATTCTCCCTTTTTTATTGTTCATTGTTCGTTAAGGTTTTAGTAAACCGTATCTACCTTAACGTCTTTCTCGACTAACCACTTCACGGTTTCGCCATCTTTGAGTTCAATCGCAACATCAACAGGCTTATCACTGTCGATCTCTAACTGCCATACAAAAGCAACTTCCCACTGCGTTTCACTGTGTGTTCTTAAATCTAGATCGTCAGCTGTTACCAACAAGGTATCTGCACCCTGTTTAACCGTCACACTCTCAACCGCAAGTGTTGCTGGTAATTGTGAGTCAGATTCTAGGTAGATAGCACCATGTAGAGTCTTGTCTTGAGCCTCCCCAATCGTAGGCATTTTGTTGTACCACAGGTTGCTTTTCATTGTGACTGTCGCTGCAGATACTTCTACTTGATTGTCTTGCTGCCATTCGACTTGTGGTGCAGAACAACCCGCTAATGCCACAACGCATGCGGCGAATGCTAATTTTTTCATTATTCTTCTACCTTTGATTTAACCAACTCTTTAAGACTTCAATATCATTTTGGTATTCGTTATTTATTTCATCAACCCAATCTGAAATGTTCTCCCACCACGCAGGCATATCTGGAGATTGAGCTTTCTGAGCAACTTGCTGTATGCGTTTCAGGCCAATGGAACCTGCTGCACCTTTAATCTTGTGTGCCTCAGAAACGATACTGTCTTGATCTTTCGCAACCATATTGGAATTCAATATTTCCATATATTCCGGCATCATATCTTCAAACATCACGATGCTATCCAAAACAGGTTTCGACCCGACAATGTCAACATAAGACTCTAGCATATCAATATCAAGCAAAGTGGTATCAATCGTTGAAAGAGCCGGCTTACTCGCTGTTACTTTCTCAACACCTGCTACTTTTTCAACATCCTTTACTGTATCAATACCCTCGGCTTTCTCAATAACCTCTGGGGCATCCTCAATCAACTCGCTGATGACATCCTGGATTGCACGAACCGACAGTGGTTTACTGATCGCTTCATCCATACCTTTCTGGAAATACTCTTGCTTATTGTTTAGTACATTCGCGGTTAATGCCACCAAAGGCGGCAATTGGCTATATTTCTCGCGGTAGTATTGGGCAATGTCGAAACCAGTCATATCTGGTAACTGGATATCCAGTAATACCAAATCATAATCTTTTGGGTTGAAAACGATTTGTGCCTCTTTACCCGTCATTACGACTGTCACTTCATGCCCAAGGCTTTCAAGTAAAGAACGAGCTACTGTGATATTGAGCTCAATGTCTTCGACCATGAAAATCTTAAGGTTGGACTGCTTTCTTGGCGTTTTGATCAGAGCCTGAGTATCGTGATTAACTGGAACTCGAATCGAAACCGTAAAGGTACTACCAAAGCCCTCTTCACTGGTGACTTCAATGTGACCATCCATCATATTGATCAACTGTTGAGACACGGCAAGACCAATACCAGTACCGACAGCGTGTAGATTGTCTGTTCCCGACTTCACCTGGTAGTACATCGCGAAGATCTTCTCGATTTCACTTTCAGGAATACCAATCCCGGTGTCTTCTACTTCCATCGTGATGTTAGCAAAGTCGCCATCAATTTCAGCGCTGACTGTCATCACCACACCACCATCTTTGGTGAACTTCATGGCATTACTAACAAGGTTCCACAACACCTGTCTAAGACGAGTACCATCCACTTCGACCGCAGCAGGAAGATCCGATAACCTTTCAAGATCAAACCTTAACCCTTTTTGCTCTGCCATTAACGCAGAAATACTCTCGATCTCGACAACGAAATCTTCAAAGTTGAGCGGAGTTGGGAATAACTCAAGTTTACGACGATCAAATTTGTCCATATCGATAATATCGTTAAAGATATTACCCAATGTCACCGCGCTCACCTTGATGGTTTGCATCTGCTTGCGCTGCTCGGTCGTCAGTTGGCTATCCAACAACATACGACTTAAGCCGATGATGCCATTGAGCGGCGTTCTTAACTCGTGGCTAATGGTTGAAATAAAGGTGGTCTTATCGCGACTGGCTTTCTCCAGTGACTCTTGGTGCTCTTTACGCTCGGTAATATCACGGCCAAAACCGACCAAGCCCAAGTGACGACCTTCTTTACTGTAGAAAGGCACCTTACGCAGTTCGAAGTAGCTCTTACGACCATCAGGGTATTCCAACCATTGGTCATAAGTCAGTGCTTGGTTGTCAGCAAATACCTTCTTATCGGTTTCAACAACTTGTTGAGCGATCTCTTTGCTATAAACATCCCAAGGCGTCAAACCGACTAGCTCTTTTTCTGTTTTGCCCGTGAGTTCTTCAACCGCTCGGTTGCAACCTGAAAACACCCCATCTTCATTGCGATAATAAATGAGGTCAGGCGAGGCATCGATAAACGAGCGCAACAGTGCTGTTCGTTCTGCTAATTCAAGCTGAGTTCGCTCACGCTGAAACACTTCGTTCTCAAGGTCATGCATTGCTTCTGCACGCGCTTCTTCTGCTTTTTCACGATCTTCAATTTCTTGGTTGAGCTTTTCGATATTGAGTTGCAGTTTATTGTTGAGTTCTTGATCTCGCTCTCGCATGTCACCCAACTTAGAGACCAGTTTAGCCAACCTTTGGCGAGACTCTTCCAGTTGATCGACCACGACTGAGAGAAAATAGACCGCCCAAGGTGTGATCACTAAACCGAAGAAAACCGAACGGACAATGTCGATATCATCAACATTACCTTTGAGTGCGAGGGTGATACCGACTTGTACAACAACAGCAAGGGCAACAAGCGCTAGGGCGAGTAAGATAGAAAAGCGGACAATCCCCAATTTTACGAGCAGATCCACGTAATACTGGGCAAGATTTTTCATGGGTTTCATTTAGCGCTCCACGCGATAAGACTAGCAACATTCTACCTTGTTTGAAGAAAGTAGGTAAGCTAGCTACATCACACGCAGCAAGAGATTAGCGGTAATATCGAAGGTTAATCAACCAATATTAATACTAACCAAGCAATATCAATACTAGCCAAGACACATAAATATTAGCCAAGTAATATAAATGCTAAACAAGAAAAAGATGGAGTCACTAAGTTACCCATTCTATAAAGTTAGTGAATAGAGTATGGATGCACTATCGAACGATTTCGACCATCAGATTTCGCTTGATACAACGCACTGTCAGCCAAGGCAACAGCAGACTCCATTTCGTCATCAGGTGTTGGTATATAAGAGACAATACCAATACTCACCGTGATGGAGTCTGACACTGTCGACTTCTCATGAGCTAATCCTAGTTTTTGCACTTCATCATGAATTCGACGAGCGACCATAAGCGCACCTTCTGTGGTTGTGTTTGGGAGAATAAAGCCAAACTCTTCACCACCGTATCGAGCCACGCAATCCGAAGAGCGATTCAACACCTGCTTAAAGGCTTGTGAAACCTGAATCAAAGCATCGTCACCTTGTTGGTGTCCATAGAAATCGTTATAGCCTTTAAAGAAGTCGATGTCACACAGCATAATCGTCAACGGCAATTTCTCACGCACATGATGATGCCACAATGTAGACAGCTGCTCATCGAAGCGACGTCGATTGGATACCTGAGTTAAACTATCCATAAAACTGAGGCGCTCAAGCTCTAAATTGGCTTCTTCAAGTTTCTGCTCGGCGAGGTAACGTTCTGTGATATCACGTGCCATGATCAGTACACCATTGGTACTCGATGCAGGGTCTCTAAAAGGCGACTTCACTACATCATACCAAGTAAACTCTCCATCACTTGAAACCAGTTTGTCGATGTAACGCAACGAGTTACCTTGATGAAGCACTTGATGATCACTCTCTGATACGCGCATATAAATGCTATTTGGTACTACGTCTTGTAGACGTTTACCCACTAAATCACTGACTTCAGAAATACCCAACGCTGCCACAAATGGCTTATTACACGCCTGGTAAACCATGTTTTCGTTGAAGATACCAATCGAGTCAGGGCTCGCTTCCAAGATGTTTTGTAAAATGGTGTCACGTTGTGCAAGTGCAACTTCAGTATCTTTACGCTTTTCCATTTCCCCACGCAGTTGTTGCTGCATGTCATGCCAATCCGTCACATCGTGACTTATCGAGAGCGTACCTATGGTTTCCCCACTTTGCGAGAGCAAAACACTTTGATAGGTTTCAAGGAGACACCCCTTACCATCTTGGTCTGTGGTCCATGAGCGCTCACTGACACGACCTTTTAAGGCACCACTAGACACACTTAAAGTGCCCTCTTCAGGGCGACCATGCCAAAACTTTTTAAACGCACGATTACTCGCGACCAATTCACCCTTTTGATCGATGACATAGACCAACTCAGATAAAGAATCCAAAGCGGTACGAGCAACATTGAGATCACGAACCTCTTGGGAAATCTCTTCGTTGGTACTTTTATAAGGGGAAGCATGTATCATCCAAGCCTTTCTACTTCTAAAGTGGATCTTACGACCCACCAAGTTGATCTTAAAAGATTCAAATTCAGAAAGAACCCAGGACGAGAGATACTCAAACGTTCGAGAGTTGATGTGATCAGTGAGGTAATGACGAAAACTATTCTCAGCTTCCACTGTTGGAAAACGAAAGTGAGTACCGATTTGGCGGATACCAAGCAACTGCATGGCTTGGCGATTGGCGTACAAGATCTCGCCACTTCGGATGTCAACAAAATAAAGAGGTGAAGGCGTAGCGAGAAGAAGCTGTTCAATATATGACTGGTAACGTAAATAAATATGCCAGCAGATGAGACCTATCAGCAATAGAACAACGATATATATACCGTAGCCATACGCCCTATCCCATAACCAAGTCATTACCAGTTCCATCTGCTCTCAATCTATACTTATAAATTCTGTGAGGGAAATGTTACCACTATTTGTTGGTTTTATCTGCTGTTACCTACAGTCACCCATTCCTATCAATTGGTCGCGTTTAAAACAGGTTGCGTGTACTCGAATGCAAAGCCTGTTTTAATGCCTTGTGCGCCGGTTTTATCAAGCGAACGACCAATCTCAGTCATCGCCAACCAGCGGTTCTCACACCATAAAGGGGAGAGTAGTGTCGGGCGTCTCGCCGCAGAAGATACACGATGATAAACCACGTCCGCTGGTGTGCGTTGAATGATCTCACTCGCGATATCAATGTACTCCTCAAGGCTTGGTGCTTCTAGCTTTCCTGCCTTCCAGGCTTTAGCCATGGTACTGCCTTCAACAATATGAAGCCCGTGAAGCTTGATACCATCAGTGCCAGCCGCTAATACCTTATCTAGAGTTTCAAGGTTATCCGCTTTGGTTTCTTTGGGCAGGCCGACAATCAGGTGAGTACATACCTTGATTCCTAAAGCACGTGCGCGCTGGGTGATCGTTTCATACACAGTGAAATCGTGTCCGCGGTTAATTCGCTTGAGGGTTTTATCATTGGCTGTTTGCAGGCCGAGCTCTAGCCAAATTTCGTAACCTTGCTTAGCGTACTCCGCGAGCAGATCGAGTACCGCATCAGGCACGCAGTCTGGTCTCGTGCCAACACAAAGGCCAACAATCTCTGCTCCGGGTGCTTTTAGAGCCTCTTCATACATATTCTTGAGTACCTGTACCTCAGCGTAAGTACTGGTGTACGCCTGAAAATAAGCAAGATACTTCTTGGCACGAGCGATTTCACCCGCACGATCTGTTAATTGATCAGCAATACTTTGAACTTGAGTTTGTTCATCGGCAAAAGAAGCTACGTTGCAGAAGGTACAACCGCCACGGCCAATTGTCCCGTCTCGGTTTGGGCAACTAAACCCACCGTGAAGTGTCAGCTTGTGAACCTTCTCGCCATAACGACGTTGGAGATCTTGGCCGATAGTATTAACTAACTCGTGTAATTGCATATTTTCAAAGCACTCAAGTAAATAAGAATGAATATCAGTCTTTTTTGAAAAAAAATTACATCCCTGCAAAATTCGACCAATTAGTTTACGCAAGGATTTTTGCGAGCAACCTATCAAATATCAATAAACATGCAAAAAATAAGCTCTATTTGCCTAATGTTGCACATTTGTTAGGCATTAAATTCAAAACAAAACGAAAAAAATGGTCTACATCGGTTAACTTTAATTGCAATTCGCCTAGACAAAATTGTAGGATACTTACACATATTGGCTATTTCTGAGTGTTTACTTACATCGAAAACTTGCCAATAAGTCGGTGATGTCCATACCCCACCTATATAAACCACTAGTTTGTGGTCAAAAACAAACGGATATCACTAAGGATTGTTTTTCTCGCAATACTTTTCCTGCGAGATACGGAAAGGATTCAAACCGCCAGCATAGGCAGGTTTAGACCCATAAATATAAAAGGACAAGGCTAACTTTATACAAAGAAGTTGCGCCTAGATTTAACTGGAAGGATGTATCTATGGTAGATCAAGAGCAGAACTCACAGGGTCTGTATACTCCTGAATTGGAGCATGACGCTTGTGGTATCGGTTTTGTTGCTCATCTTAAGAATCGCAAATCTCATGATGTAGTAACTCAAGCACTCGATATGCTTGCACGTATGGAACACCGTGGCGGCCAAGGCTGTGATCCGTGTTCTGGTGATGGTGCAGGTATCCTGCTACAGAAGCCACACGAATTCTTACTAGAAGAAGCCGTAAAGCTTGGAATTAAACTGCCATCTTTTGAAAAATATGGTGTTGGTGTTGTACTTTTCCCTAAGGATGAATACAAACGTGCACAGTGTCGTGACATTCTAGAACGCAATGCACAGCGCCTTGAGTTAGAAGTTATCGGTTACCGTGAACTTCCAACTGACAATTCAATGATTGGTGCTGACCCACTAAGCACTGAACCTCAATTTGAACACGTATTTATTTCTGGCGGCCCTGGTATCACACCAGAAGAGCTTGAGCGTAAACTGTATGTTCTACGTAACTACACTGTTCGTGTATGCCTAGAAAGCGTGTCAAACATCGGTGACGACTTCTACATCAACTCTATGTCTTACAAGACATTGGTGTACAAAGGTCAGCTAACAACAGAACAAGTTCCTCAGTACTTCCTAGACCTGCAAAACCCAACCATGGTGACAGCTCTAGCACTGGTACACTCTCGCTTCTCTACCAATACATTCCCTCGTTGGCGTCTGGCTCAGCCTTTCCGTTACATCGCGCATAATGGCGAAATCAATACGGTTCGCGGCAATCTAAACTGGATGAAAGCACGTGAAGCAATCCTAGAGTCGGATCTGTTTACACAAGCTGAAATCGACATGCTGCTTCCTATCTGTCAGGAAGGCAGCTCGGATTCATCAAACTTCGATATGGCACTTGAGCTACTTGTTCTTTCAGGTCGTACTCTGCCACACGCATTAATGATGATGATCCCTGAAGCATGGCAAGAAAACAAAAACATGGATCCAACTCGTCGTGCGTTCTACCAGTACCACGCGAACGTAATGGAACCATGGGATGGCCCGGCATCAGTATGTTTCACCGATGGTGTTCAAGTCGGTGCAACGCTTGACCGTAATGGTCTGCGCCCTTCTCGCTACACAGTGACAAAAGACGACTTCCTAGTGATGGCGTCTGAATCTGGCGTAGTTGAAATCGCACCAGAAAACGTTGAATACCGTGGTCGTCTACAGCCTGGTCGTATCTTCGTTGCTGACCTTGAGCAAGGCCGCATCATTTCTGACGAAGAAGTGAAAGACGGTATTGCTAAAGCACAACCCTACGAAAAATGGGTTGAAGAGAACCTTCTGAGCTTGAAAAAGCTACCGGATGCGAACAACGAATTTAACCAACCTTCTCCAGAAAAGTTGCTTCATAAACAACAATCGTTTGGTGTGAGCTCTGAAGAAGTAAACGAAATCATTCTACCTCTTGCGAAAACAGGCTACGAGCCACTTTCTGCAATGGGCGCTGACTGGCCGCTAGCGATTCTTTCTCATCAATCGCAGCACCTTTCAAACTACTTCAAGCAATTATTTGCACAAGTAACAAACCCGCCAATCGATCCGATTCGTGAGCGTATGGTTATGTCTCTGAACACTTACCTAGGTAAGGATCAGAACCTACTTGCTGAAACGCCTGAACACTGTCAAAAAGTAGAACTTGAGTCTCCAGTTCTGTCTAACTCTGAGTTAGAGAAGCTACGTGCAATCGATAACGAGCACCTTCAAGCGAAGACGCTGGATATCGTATTCCAAGCAAACGGAGACAACGGTAAGTTAGAGCGCGCACTTAAGCGTATCTGCCAATACGCAGAAGACGCTGTGATTGATGGCTACTCTATCATCCTACTGACAGACCGTGCGGTTAACTCTACCCACGCCGCTATTCCAGCAATGCTGGCAGTTGGCGCGGTTCACCACCATCTTATCCGTAAAGGTCTAAGAGCTAAGTGTGACATTGTTGTTGAAACAGGCGATGCTCGCGAGACACACCACTTTGCAACGCTAATCGGCTACGGTGCGAATGCAGTTAACCCATACCTAGTTATTGAAACGATTGTTGAACTGCAACGTACGAAGAAGCTAGATCCAAACGTACACCCACGTGAGTTATTCGATAACTACCGTAAAGGTGTCAACGGCGGTCTACTGAAGATCTTCTCTAAGATGGGGATCTCTACGCTACAGTCTTACCACGGTGCGCAAATCTTTGAAGCACTTGGTGTAAGCAAGTCAGTGGTTGAAAAATACTTCACAGGTACTGTTTCTCGTATCCAAGGTCTAACGATCGACGATATCGCACGAGAAGTATTAGTTCGTCACCGTGTCGGTTACCCTGCTCGTGAAATTCCAGCTCAAGTTCTTGATGTTGGCGGTGTTTACCAGTGGAAACAACGTGGTGAGAAGCACTTATTCAACCCAGAAACCATTTCTCTACTTCAAGAATCGACGCGTAACAAAGATTACGGTCAATTCAAGAAGTACGCGAACGCCGTTGATGCTCAAGGCGACAACGCAGCAACACTACGTAGCCAACTTGATTTCATCAAGAACCCAGCAGGCTCAATTCCTCTAGCGGAAGTAGAACCTATTGAGAAAATCCTTAAGCGTTTCGCAACAGGCGCAATGAGCTTCGGTTCAATCTCGCATGAGGCTCACTCAACACTGGCTGTCGCGATGAACCGCATTGGCGCGAAATCAAACTCAGGCGAAGGTGGTGAAGATCCAGCACGTTTCGAGCGTAAAGAAAATGGCGACTGGGAACGTTCAGCAATCAAACAGGTGGCTTCTGGTCGCTTTGGTGTAACGTCTTACTACCTATCTAACGCTGATGAGCTGCAAATCAAGATGGCTCAAGGTGCGAAACCTGGCGAAGGTGGTCAGCTACCTGGTGATAAGGTTGATGACTGGATCGGCGCAACGCGTCACTCGACTCCGGGCGTAGGTCTTATCTCCCCTCCGCCGCACCACGATATCTACTCAATCGAAGATTTGGCTCAGCTGATCTACGATCTGAAAAACGCGAACCGTAACGGCCGTGTCAACGTGAAGCTAGTATCGGAAGCAGGCGTAGGTACGATTGCATCTGGTGTAGCGAAAGCGAAAGCTGACGTGGTACTTATCGCAGGTTTTGATGGTGGTACGGGTGCATCTCCGATGTCTTCTATCCGTCACACCGGTCTGCCTTGGGAATTAGGTCTAGCGGAAACGCACCAGACACTGCTGAAAAACGGCCTACGTAACCGTATCGTTGTTCAGTCTGATGGTCAGATGAAAACACCACGTGACCTTGCAGTCGCAACGTTACTTGGCGCTGAAGAATGGGGCGTAGCAACAGCAGCACTTGTTGTTGAAGGCTGTATCATGATGCGTAAGTGTCACAAGAATACATGTCCTGTTGGTATCGCAACACAGAACAAAACTCTTCGTGAGCGTTTCGACGGCCGCGTAGAAGACGTAGTAACGTTCTTCCAATACATGGCTGAAGGTCTACGTGAAGTAATGGCTGAACTTGGCTTCCGCTCTATCGATGAGATGGTTGGTCAATCGCACAAACTTAAAGTTCGTGATGACATCGGTCACTGGAAGTACAAGAACCTAGATCTAACACCTGTACTGCACATTGAGCAGGCTCGTGCAGAAGATGGTATCTACAACCAGACAACACAGAATCATAATCTTGAAGACGTTCTAGACCGTAAGTTGATTCAGGCTGCAATCCCAGCGCTTGAGAAAGGTGAAGCGGTTACCGCTCAGTTCCCTATCATCAACACGGACCGTTCAGCAGGCACGATGCTGTCGAACGAAATCTCGAAGGTTTACAAAGACCAAGGTTTACCACAGACAATGAACGTTAAGTTCCACGGTAGTGCTGGTCAATCTTTCGGTGCGTTCCTTGCGAAAGGCGTTAAGTTCGAAGTAGAAGGCGACGCGAACGATTACTGGGGTAAAGGTCTGTCTGGCGGTACGTTGGTACTGTATCCAGATGCAAGATCTACTATCGTTGCTGAAGATAACATCGTGGTGGGTAACGTATGTTTCTACGGTGCAACCTCTGGTGAGTCTTTCATTCGCGGTATGGCTGGCGAACGTTTCTGTGTTCGTAACTCTGGCGCGAAGGTTGTTGTTGAGGGTGTTGGTGACCACGGTTGTGAATACATGACTGGCGGCGCGGCAATTATCCTTGGTTCAACGGGTCGTAACTTTGCTGCAGGTATGAGTGGCGGTGTCGCTTATGTTTGGGATAAAGCAGGTGACTTCGAGACCAAGCTCAACGCAGAACTTGTAGACCTAGATCCAATTGAACAAGAAGATAAAGATCTTCTACTAGATATGCTAACTAAGCATGTTGAATTCACAGGAAGTGAAGTTGCTCAGTCTTTCCTAGACAACTTTGAAGCAAGTGTTGCATCGCTAGTTAAAGTAATGCCACGCGACTACAAAGCGGTTCTTCAAAAGCGTAAAGCTGAAGCACAACAGGCACAAACGGAAGAAGTGGAGGCAGTATAATGGGTAAGCCTACTGGATTTTTAGAACACGGTCGTGAGCTTCCAAAGAAGCTCGACCCGTCAGTTCGAATTGAAGACAACAAAGAGTTCGTACTTAACGAAGAGTTTGGTGAAAAGATCAATACTCAAGCATCTCGTTGTATGGACTGTGGCGTACCTTTCTGTCACAACGGCTGTCCGATTGGTAACATCATCCCAGAATTCAATGACGCTGTTTATCGCGACAGCTGGGAAGAGGCTTGGAACATTCTTAGCTCTACCAATAACTTCCCTGAGTTTACAGGTCGTGTTTGTCCTGCTCCTTGTGAGAGTGCCTGTGTTCTTGGCATCAACCAAGACCCAATCACTATCTGTAATATCGAGAAAACGATTGTAGAAACTGCGTACCGTGAAGGGTACGCAAAGCCTAAAACACCACGCTCTCGCACAGGTAAAACTGTCGCAGTTATCGGTTCAGGCCCTGCAGGCTTAGCCGCAGCTGAGCAGCTAAACAGTGCCGGTCACTCGGTAACGGTATTTGAACGTGACGAGAAAGTGGGTGGTCTACTTCGCTTCGGTATCCCAGATTTCAAACTGGGTATGGACGTAATTGATCGTAAGATCAACCTAATGGCTGAAGCTGGCGTTGAATTTAAAGTTAACCAACACATCGGTGTTGATGTTAATGCTCAACAGTTACGCCAAGAGTTTGATGTGGTATTGCTAACGGGTGGTTCTACGGTTCCACGCGACTTACCAATCCCAGGTCGTGAGCTTAAAGGCGTTCATTTTGCCATGGAATTCCTTGGTCAAAATAATCGCCGTGCCAACGACTTAGATCTTAAGACAGAAGAGCTTCACGCTAAAGATAAACACATTGTGGTTATCGGTGGTGGTGATACAGGCTCTGACTGTGTAGGCACATCAAACCGTCATAAAGCAGCAAGCATTACTCAGGTTGAGATCATGCCGATCCCACCAGAGAAACGCCCTGCAAATATGCCTTGGCCTCAATACCCAATGATCATGAAAACCACCACTTCTCACGAAGAAGGTTGTGAACGTCATTGGAACATCTTAACCAAAGAGTTCATTAGCGACGATCAAGGTCAAGTAACGGGTCTACGTATCGCTGACATCGTTTGGCAAGACGCAAAACCAGGCGAACGTCCAGGTTTTGATGAAGTAGCGAACTCTGAACGTGTTATTCCATGTGACATGGCATTCCTTGCAATGGGCTTCTTACACCCAGAGCCTACAGGCGTGCTTGCTCAACTAGACATTAAACTGGACGAGCGCGGTAACGTCGCTTCTGAAGGTTTTGCGACGAACCAGAAAGGCGTTTTCGCTGCTGGTGATATGCGTACTGGTCAGTCTCTGGTTGTACGTTGTATTAATGAAGGTCGTGAATGTGCAATTGCCATTGATGACTTCTTAATGGGTAACTCAAACTTAGAAGCGAAAGCTGATTCACTCATGCTTTCCGCATAATATTTCTCGGGCTAACGTCGATGACGTTAGCCTAGAGGAAAAGCAACACCCTTCCTAACTTTTATGTTTGGCTAGCACTCGATGCTAGCCTTTTTTCTATCTACCTTACGGCTCCTGGGACATTCCCTTCGTTGCACATGTTAAATCCCATTAACATCTACCTTTTATATCCCTTTGATATCATTCTACTATTTTAGATTATTACGTGGTTAATCGCGTTTACGCATGATAATTAACCATGAACTTGACCTTAAACACAATTAGCTATACGTTGTAAAGCTGGTGAAAATAAAACCAATCGGTTTTGTTAACACAACCAATAACGTTTTAACTAGTTAAAGACAAACTATAAGCTTATAAAAAATAACAAGTATATGAATAGTTAGTCATTTACTGTCTGGATGACAGAGAAGCAAAAGGGAGAATTGCAATGGCTCTATATGATCCTAGTCTTGAAAAAGACAACTGTGGATTTGGTTTAATAGCGCAAATGGAAGGCCAACCGAGTCATAAGTTGGTACGAACTGCTATTTCAGCCCTCGATCGCATGACACACCGTGGTGGTATTGCTGCGGATGGTAAAACAGGAGATGGCTGTGGCTTATTGCTACAGAAGCCAGACTCTTATCTCAGAATTATTGCAGAAGAGAATAACTTCAAGCTCGGCAAGCAATACGCTGTCGGCATGATTTTCTTCAGCCAAGACCCAATCAAAGCGCAATCCGCGCAAGACATCGTCAATAAAGAACTCGCTCAAGAAACGTTAACCGTTGCAGGTTGGCGTGTCGTGCCGACCAACACCGACGTATTAGGTCCAATCGCAAAAGATTCCGTTCCTAATATTCAGCAAGTGTTTATCTCAGCACCTGCTGGGTGGCGTGAACGCGATATTGAACGACGACTTTATATCGCTCGTCGTCGAATTGAAAAGCAGATCACCGAAGACAAAGATTTCTATATTTGTAGCCTTTCGACACAAGTCATGGTTTACAAAGGCTTGTGTATGCCGGCCGATCTTCCGCGATTTTACCTCGATCTTGCTGACTTACGTATGGAATCGGCGATATGCCTGTTCCACCAGCGCTTCTCAACCAATACTCAGCCGCGTTGGCCACTGGCTCAGCCATTCCGCTATTTGGCGCACAATGGTGAGATCAATACCATCGAAGGTAACCGTCAGTGGGCTAAAGCTCGTGCCTATAAAT
>NZ_JBFRLX010000073.1:0-14787 GCF_041470165.1 Vibrio sp. 10N.286.46.A8 | reverse complement strand
GATATGGTTTATTTATTGTTAATTTTGAGAATATAGTTTTATTTTCTATGTTAATTTGTATTGCACTTATTTTTACTTCTGTAGTGGACTGTTTCTATAAGGATGGCTTGATTTTATTTTCATGTCATTTAAGTTTATGTAAATAAAGGAAATAAACTCAAGATTACCCGATTTATAAGAAAGGTAATATCTAGTATCATTTTCCAGGGCATACTATAAGTATGTCTACTTTGGTTGGTTGGATATTGATGATTATATTAAGTTAGCGTTGGGAGTAATTTAAATGGTAATTTCATTACAACCAACCAAAGTATAAATTATCTAGACTTGGGTATGACGTAAAAGTTACGTAAGCGGTATAGTTGATAGCATTTTCGCATCTACCACTTACATAATTATATTGTGCTTGGGGAATTTAATTGCTTTAGTAAGTAACCCCCTTAGAGTCGAGTTATCTACTAGACAAAAATCGCATTTCGACTTCATCGGGTGGGATAGGTTTGCTGAACAGAAATCCCTGTAAATATTGATATCCGCAACTGGTTAAGAAAGCTTTTTGTGTTTCAGTTTCGACCCCTTCCGCAACCACCATAAGCCCCAATTTTTCACAGATAGCATAGGTGGCTTGGACAATCGCTTCGCTCCCTTTATAGGTGCCATGGACGAAGCTTTTATCTAGCTTAACGGTACTAATTGGCAAGTCATGCAACATAGAGAGAGAAGAGTAGCCAGTGCCGAAGTCGTCAAGGTGTAGCTCAACGCCTAGCGCTGAAATATCGTCTAATGCTTGTCTGACTTCACCGTGTTTGAAGATCATTGAGGATTCAGTGATCTCAAGGGCGATACTTTTAGGTGGTATGTTGTAGAAGTTGAGCATTGCCGATAGTTGCTCTGCAAAAGTAGTGTGCATCTGAATACACGAGATATTGATGCTCATTACCAATTCATCATCAAATTTTCGGTGCCATATCGACAGTTGCTTAAGTGCAGAGTTAAGGACCCACTTTCCGAGTGGAACAATCTGTCCAGCTTCTTCCGCTAGGCTAATAAACTCATCAGGCTCGATATTGCCCAGATCTTTATCCGACCATCTAAGTAGGGCTTCAAACCCTTTAACTTTATTGCTATTGGTGTCCATTATCGGTTGGTAATGAAGATTGAGGTCATCACCTTCTAGTGCCAGAGTTAACCTATGGCGTATCTCTACTTGCCGATGCAGAATCTGCGCTAAATTTGGAGTAAAAGTTTGGAAGCGGTTCCGACCATTGGCTTTGGCAACATGCATCGCCATTCCGGCCTGCTTTAACAATGATTCTTTATCCGTGGCATTATCTGGAAAATGAGCAGAACCTATGCTGCAACCTACAGATAAGGTGCCAATTCCTTTTATTTGGAAGCTTTTGTTCAAAGAATCGATAATGCGAGAGCAGAGTAACGGGATATTTTGATTTTTTCGGGCGTGAGCAATCACGATGAACTCATCACCACCAAAGCGACCGATTGTGCATGTTTCGTCGAGGATCTGTTTAAGACGCTTGCCAACTTTTTTGAGTAGTTGGTCACCAACACTATGCCCATAAGTGTCATTTACCAACTTAAAGCCATCAAGGTCCACAAACATCAATTCAAAGGGCGAGCGACAGGCAATACTCGATTCGAGCCTTTTGGTGATCCCGCGGCGGTTGTAGAGCTCAGTGAGACAGTCGTGCTCTGCGTTATATCGAGCTTTAATCAAATTTTCTTTTTGTTTGGTGGTACAGGTTAGGTTTAATAGCAGTTCACTTTTGTCAAACAACCACTTTCCATGAACATCAAAGTGGTGGGTTTTATTTTCAATTTTACAGCTGACTTCCTCCAAAATGTCTCGACCTTTGCGAGCTGAAAATAACCATTGGTCTGCAACTTCTTCGCTTGAAACAAAATCGGATAGGCGACTAAACGGCGAGCCGTAGTTTTTAGAAAAAGCGGAGTTTGCACTCACTACGCTTCCCACTTTGTTGAATAAAAGAGAGAGGTTGGAACCATCAGAGTATGTGAGATCGCGTTTTAAGCTCTCTTCTTCTGCGATGACTTGCGCTAGCATCCCTGTTCGGCCATCGGGTAATGGGATTCCAGAGAAAAGACATAGTGCGCGTTTAGAAATGTATTTTGGGGTGAAGTTCCACCAAGTCTTTACACTTTGATTTCGCTGAAATTGTCTCTGATATTCTTCAAGCGTTGCTTCGATCGCTTTTGACATTTCAATACCAAAATCGCGTGAGGTCAGTTCAAATAGAGATTCAGACTCCCAAAGAGGGAGGGCACTGCTGTTTGCCCAGGTTATTCGCTTATTATCAATGTCATATATCCAGATAGGACACTTTAGATGTTCGAAAGGTTGGTAGCTGGTCATCATAATAAATTCGGGGAACTCATACTTTAATCGATTTATGCAGACAGATGTCGTGCTTTGGCAGTGCGTCTATCAAATTGAACTCTGATCTTTAACAGCCATGAAGAAGCTATGTGTTAAAGAAAAATCAGGCACTAAAGATAAATTAGCGACAAAAATAGCGTTTAAAGATTCAGTGAACGGATAATTTTGGTTACTTTTCCTTCCGGGGTGCTTTCAATCGCATAGCCTTTATTGTCCCCAAAAATTTCCCCGTTGATGAAGTTCCAACCTATTGATGTCTTGACGACTTCTTTCGGGAAGCGATCGTCAAACATTGAATGATTTGTGTATACCGTCTCAATTGCTTCAAATAATAATTGGGCTTGATCTTGGTTAGTGACGATGAAGTCTTCTTTCAGGCACATTGTTAATTCTGGAAGGGGTTGAGTAGTGAAAGGTTCAGTCATCGCGCCGACTACCCCATTATGTGAATAAAAGCGATATGAACCAGAGCTGCTTTCGTTGCCATCTGGAGATTTAATGCTTGGGGTTGTTAGGTAGAAATTACAGTTGAAGACCATCTTTTGGATAATACTATTTTGTGGTGTGACTTGAATATCTATCCAAGAGCTTACTTGCGCTTTGATTTGATTCATCACCTCATGTTTATTAGGAGCTGCGGTGACTCGTGTTGCCAACAAAGCGGTTATGGTCAGTAACATTAAAAGCGATTTGTTCATCTTTAAGTGGCCTTGTGACAAAGTGACTTTTGTTTAATCAGTAAGTCACCGTTGTTTATTATTTGAGTTAATGATTAGCCGAATAAATGTTACTTGAAGAAGACTTTACTTGATAGAGGGGGAGAGAGCTTGATAATGGAACATGCTATTTGATTGGTTAAGTAATCGTTTTCTTCAATTTTTTAGAATACGATCGCGGTTTTAAAATCTGTCATTTTGTTGATTTGAAGTGTTACTAACTATTGTGTTATTAATGTTTAGCAAGTTTATTTGAATGAGTTTTGTAAATTCTTTTAATGTAAGTGCACGTAAGAAGGTAAGCAAACGTAAGCGATTAAGAGTCTAAGTTTTTCCGATTTTGACTGAAAATTAATCAATAAGTGAGCGTTTTTGTTGCTGAACGATGGTTTGTAAACGTGTATGTACAGAAGCGATTAATATGTTTTGCGTACGGTAAATTGGTGACTTTAATAACAATATTGATGATATATGAACAGTATATATACTGCCCTCGCTTTTAATAAATGCTGGTGATAGAAATGTCGAAAACCAAAGTGCTGATTGTCGAAGATGACCAGGCGATAGCGCGTTTAACTACGCTTTACCTCGAAGCTGAAGGCTACAATGTTAGCGTTGTCCATGAGGGGGATTTGGCAATTGAAGCGATCCGCAGTATTGAACCCGATCTCGTTCTGTTGGACTTGATGCTTCCTGGGTTGAGTGGTGCACAGATTTGTCGACAGGCTCGCGAATTCTACAATGGATTGATCTTAGTTTTGACGGCCTCTGCCGATGAAATGAGCGAGGTTAGTTTATTTAAGTTTGGCGCGGATGATTACGTCGCAAAGCCTATTCGTGGTCATGCTTTATTGGCGCGGATTGAAGCACTATTGCGTCGTGCAGCCCCTGTTGCTGAGCCTGACACGACCGCTGAAACCCCAGGTGAAATTGTGATCAACAGTACAGCTCAAAGTGCCACTCTGTATGGACAGAATCTAAAGCTCACCTCTGCCGAGTTTGAAATTCTAAATCTTCTTGTTAATAACATTTGTCAGGTCGTTACTCGAGATCAATGTTGCCAGTTATTTAGAGGTATTGATTATGCCTTTAACGACCGCTCTATTGATATGCGTGTTTCAGGGTTGCGCCGGAAGCTGCGTATGCATGCAAAAGATAAGCAGTTGATCCGTACGGTTCGTAACAAGGGGTATATGCTGGTTGTATAAGTCTATTGCGGTGAAACTTCGCTCTGTTTCTATGTTTACTCGTTTGTACCTTGGGATCGTGACTGGGATGTCGGCAACGATATTTTTGTTTTGGAACCTTGGTGAAGGACACATGCGACGAACCGAGATCGAAATGTTCCTAAATGATGGCATCTACTTTTCTGAGCAGTATGTTCGTCAACACAACCGAGAAAATTCGCTATATAAAGAACTCGACAGAACAGGCTACCAACAATTTTACATCTTTAATTTACACCTGTTGGAGAATTGGTCGGGAGAGGCTCCGTGCCAACGATGCGAGTTATTTACCATCTTAAATGGTGTACCGATATACCTAAGTGAAAATAATCTCTATTCGGCAGTATTTCAGCTACCAAATTCTAAGTTTAGCTTTGTGTTCAGTGAGGTAGGTGATTTCTTCTCACCTGAGATTGAGTGGTATGAAGATTCAGAAAGAAACTTTTTTATAGGGCTTTTGTTGGCCGTTATCTTCGCTATCGGTGCAAGTGTTTACTTACCTGTGAGGCGTTTTCAAGAAAGAATAGAGTTACTTGTTGAGAAACAGAAGCAGTTTGGTAAGGGGAAGCTGAGTACTCGTTCGGAGTTAGATGAGATACATCCAGTGTCTGAGTTAGCTAATAGTTTTAACATCATGGCTGAGGAGATTGAGAGCAAAGTAAAACAAAGTCATATATTTGCTCAAGCAATTCCACATGAAGTCCGCACACCGCTAAGCCGTATTCAATTGGCGACGGATCTCTTAAGGCGGGAAGCACCAGAGCATCATCAGGTTTTTTTCGATGATATCGATACCTACATCGGGGATATCAACGACCTCACGTCAGAAATTATCATGCTGTCGAAATTGAATGTCATGGATAACTCTTTTTTCGAGCTTGTTAAAGTAAAAGCAGACCTTCGCGAGTATTGTTTAGATAGAATCCGTTACTCGGAGTTAGACAATGTTATTTTTGAGTCCCAAGTAAAGCTAGAGTGCAAGATTAAGTGTGATTGCTCGATGGCGCGTTTGGTTTTTGATAACGTGATTAAGAACGCTGGGAATTACACACTAGACAAAGTCTGGGTAACTCTGGATGAGAACTCAGAAAATTGGCTGGTTCTCATCGAAGACAATGGTCCCGGAATACCAGTGCATAAGCGTGACGAAGTATTCCTTCCGTTTTCTCGCCTAGATGCTAGCAGAGCATCGGCAACTGGTGGGTTAGGGTTAGGCCTAGCGATAGCGATTTCAGCGGCTAAGAAGCTTTCTTGGGATATTAGGATCTGCGATAGCAATCGCGGTGGTGCTAAGTTCTGTATCTTAATTCCAAAGATTGCGTAAATGATTTTAGTAAGAGACCAATTAGGCTCTTAAAAATGAAAGCCACGGTTTAATATCGTGGCTTACTATTTTAATTAACTTACCAATTACCAATTACCAATTACCAATTACCAATTGTCATTCACTATTAATTGGCAAAATTTACCAAGTAGAAAATCAAGCTTCGATGTTGTTGGCGCTTAAACGGTGAAGGCCATAAATAGCATGATCTATGATACGGCCATTTAAGTTCTCGTTACGAGTTATGATACCTTCTAATGTGAAATGTAAGCGCTCACAAACCTTGCGACTACTCTGGTTGCCAGTTGCAGCTGATATCTCCACCTTTTCCATATCTAACTCATTGAAAGCAATAACAATGAGCTTCTCAACTACGCGTGTAACGATCCCGTTACCTTGGTAAGTCTCAGACAACCAATAGCCTATCGTGACTTTCTGTTTGCTGTGGTCAATGGTGTTAAAGCTACAGTTACCGACGATATTGTCTTTGTACACAATCGCACATGTCATGCTTTTGCCTTCCGCGTAATCATGTAGCGAGCGCTGGATGAAGATCCTAAAGTCCTGCTCTGTTTTACAGTGCGGTGGCCATGCTAACCACTGGCTAAGATACTCATTTTGGCTTTGTGAAATTTCCGCGTAATGAGAAGCGAAGTTCTCTTCAACCAGAGCGATGGATAACTCTTCATCGATAACTGTTTTAAACATGTTTTCCCTTTTCTTTTGGCTGATGATTTAAGTGTCTTTTGGTCGGCAGGTTATAATGTCGCACAATTTTCAATATGCAACCATTTGTGGCACGAATTTTTCGTAATACGTTAAATCTATCACGAAACACATTAAACCTTATAATAATTGCGGGTATGATCGTTAGTCCTGCATTAGTATTAGCAGTCTAACTATATAAAATATATAAAAATACTAGGCTTAAGTAATGAATCAACATTGCCAAGAGGTAACCGTAGACCTAAGAAAGGCTCTATTTGGTATTGCTAAGGCGCTTGATAACGTCGGTTTTGAAAGCAAAAACCATGGACAGAGGGTGGGTTACATCGCGTATCGATGTGCTCTGAGCGTGGGGTGGGAAGAGGAGCAGGCACAGCTCGCATTTTCGTTAGGGCTAATTCACGACTGCGGAGTGTCGCAAATAGACGAGCAACGTCGACTGAATTCGGGGTTTGTTCCCGACTCGACTTATTACCATTGTCAAAAGGGCTACCAAATTTTAAAGGAGTGCCCTGTTCTTTCTATATTCGCTAAGCCAGTTCTTTATCATCATACCCCTTGGTTAGATCTAAAGACTATGAATATCAGTGAATTAGAAAAGGAACTGGCTGCAGTTGTGATGCTTGCTGACAGAGTTGACTATCTATATGGCATAACAGCTTCTGATCGTTATGGGAACCTAACCCCAGACGGTAAAGCGAGCATTATTGGACGTTTGACTGAGCAAGCGGATGAGATGTTCGAAACCAATCTTGTACAGCACATGTGTGAGTTGGTCGATCTGGATGATTTTTGGTTCTCGATGGAGACCCCTTACATCGAGAATATGAGAGATAACTTTGAACCTGTGCCCTTTTTCTCTCAGCAAATGTCGCTGGATGAGACAGTCGCCTTTGCCGAGTTTATTGCTAATGTCGTTGATACGAAAAGCTCGTTCACTTTCAAGCACTCGTTGAAGGTAGGGCAACTTTCTGAATATCTAGCTAAACAACTTGGTTATTCACACACAACGCAGAGAAAGCTCTATTTAGCTGGTTTAGTTCACGATATTGGCAAACTGCAAACCCCTGGTGACATTCTTCATAAGCCAGATTTGCTCACTGACGAAGAATACTGTTGTATTAAACGCCATGCGACAGATACTCGATTCGCGCTGCAGGAGCTATTTAGTTCGCCTCAGGTGTGTCAGTGGGCTTCCGATCACCATGAAAGGTTAGATGGTTCAGGCTATCCGATGGGTAAAACGGCTGAAGATTTAGATCAACCCAGTAGAATTGTTGCTGTAGTCGATGTATTCCAAGCATTAACCCAGTCTCGCCCCTATCGTAAAGGTATGACACTGGAAGAAACTCTAGCGATATTAACGGAACAAGTTGATAGTTATAAGTTGGATCGAGAAGTGTTTGAATGCCTTAGAAAACACGCAGAGTACTGTTTTGAACTATCGACGGACAAAAGAATGTACGCGTTTTAACTTTGGTCGTTTTTAGGATTCAACTCACTTTTAAATTTAAGGTAAATGGACTATCTACTTTATTCAAACAATGAAAAAGCCGACTGGGTGTTGCGCGAGTCGGCTTTTATTCACTTCTCTTTCTAGTCTTTATCTCTATCTACGCTCGATTAAAAAGCATCATCCACGATATCTTTAAGTCGATCGTAAGGCACATAGCCCGGTAGAAGCTGATCATTCATCATCATCGTTGGCGTTCCTGTTAAACCCAGAGCGCTAAAGGTTTGATGGTTAGTGGTTAGAACCTGGTTTTGTTCTTGAGTTGTTTTTAGTTCCGCTTCTGTGCCTGTCTTCTTGGCTACGGCTTCTAGTGAGCTTTTCGAGTGAATACCACTTTTTGCCATCAGCAGTCTGTTGACTTCAGGGAAGGCTGCTGGGTTATCTTTCCATACTTTCATCGCGTATAGAGCCGCATTGGTATCAAGGCCATCTACTTGTTGCTGCTTAAATGACAAGTACACGTTGATCACTTTAATGTCGCTGTTTTCAGAGGCTAATTGAACCAAGCCTTTTTCCAAGCGCTTACAGTAAGGGCAGTTGTAGTCAGTAAAGTTAACGATTACTGATTTGCCATTCGGGTTGCCCGTGATTGGGTGAGCGTCATTGTTATATAACCAGTCGTGACTCTCAGCTTGAGCTTTCTTTGCTTGCGCTTGGCCTGCGACATACTGCTCTAAACTGGTATGCAATCCTGAAATAGTAGAAGGATTCTCCTTCAGGAACTGGTTAATTTCTTCGAGTTGCTGGGTTTGTTCTGTGCTTAACTCAGCGAAGGCACTTGTGCTCATTAGTGAGCCTAAAATCAGTGTGCTAATCAGATGTTTTTTCATGTTGTTTTTCTCTAATTCTTGATAATCGTGAGCACGTTTTGGGTCGCGCTCACGGTATTATTGTTTGTTAAATTGGCTTTAATCGGTTCATTTGCTCTGCTCTGTTTTTCTTAGTGAGCGAGTTATGCAAAGTAGGTTCTTAACCACAGGCCGATAGGGGAAGTAACGCCGGTTGCGATACTGCTAATCTTTCCATCTTTGATGATGACAATACTTGGCGTGACATTGACTCCCCAACTTCTGCTGATCGATCCAGAGAGATCATTGATAACAGGGAAGTCATACTCTTTGGCGTCTAAGAAGCGCTGAACACGTTCGTCTGGGCCAGATGAAAGTGCGACAGAAACTACTTGATGGGAGTCGCTGAAGCTATTAACCGTCGGGCTCACCAATTTGCACGCGCTACACCAAGTCGCCCAAAAATAGACAATAACGGGCTTACCGCTTTTGCTTAGCTCGATAACGTCAATATCTTCCCCTTGGATCGACTGACCCACGATTGGAATCGCGTCTCCTTGAGGCATGCTTCTGCTGTGGTAAAAATCCATGGCAAACGAAACCACGCCAACGATCAGTATCATTGAAACGAGTTCCTTTCCCCACTTCTTAAGACGGCTTGGCTTTTGTTCGTTGTTGGGCGTCTTCATCAATTATCTCGCAGCGTCGATGGCTTGAACGACAGTGTCACTGTTGAGAATGACAGGCAGTGGAATACCGCTTTTATAGCTCGGACCGTAGACGATGTTAAATGGCACACCAAATCGCCCATTACTTTGTAAGTATTGAGTGACACTTTCACTTGGTGTTGTCCAATCACCTTTCATCAAAACAATGTCTTCTTGCTGTAGGTGACTGTAGACAGGGTCTTGAAGGATGACGCCGATCTTGTTGGCTTTACAGGTGATACACCAATCAGCAGTCACATCAACAAACACCGTTTTGCCTTCATCAACGAGCTGAGGGATTTGCTTCGCATCCAGTTTTTGCCAAGCGAGATCGTCAACAATCGGAGTCGCCCAGTTATCAGCGGTGACACTACCGACGATCAATGCAGCACCAAACACCAAGGTTGTGGTTGCGACGATAGGAATAAGCACCTTGCGACCCAGTTTCATGCCAATCCAAACCAGTACTGAAATCACGATAAATAGCGACAGCAGGATAGTTGGGAATTTACCAATGAATGGGCTCAGAAGGCTTGTTAGCCATAGGCTGGTAATGAACATCATTAAGCCAAATACCAGCTTAACTTTGAACATCCATGCCCCAGGCTTTGGAAGCAATTTGGTTAGGCTTGGGAATAGCGCAAAGATCAACCAAGGTGCGCTCATACCAATGCCGAGTGCGATAAAGATAGCCCACAACTCTTGGTAACTTGCGCCCAGAGCATAAGCCACTGCGGTTCCTAGGAATGGAGCGCTGCAAGGCGTCGCCAATAGTGTCGCAAACATGCCTTGGATGAAGTGACCTGAATGTGAGTCGTCGCCTTTGGTTGCCATCCAAGTGTTTAAGCCTGACGGAAGTCTGAATTCGAATAGACCGAGCAGGTTAACTGAGAACAGTAGGGTAATGATCAGCATGAACCCGATGAACCAAACATTTTGGAACTGGATTCCCCAACCAATCGCATTGCCCCCCATTTTTAGAACGGTCATGCCTAGCGCTAACAGCGCAAACGAAGTGATAACACCGGCAGCGGACGCTAGGAATGAGAGTCGGATGTGGCGGTTTGAAGCACCTTGGTTCTGAATGATGCTGTTTAGCTTCATCCCTAACACGGGTAGAACACACGGCATGATGTTGAGGATCAAACCGCCCACTAACGCAAAGCCAAGCATGACTAGAAAGCTGTTGTTGCTTGTTTGGTAAGCTATCGGGTCTGACCCAACTTGCGCGGTCATCTCTTCGGCAAAGTTAGTATCTGAAACGGTAATACTCACTGTGCGATCCGTTAAGTCGACCTCGCCGATCCAGTTACTCACATCGAATACTGCGGTCATTGTATTGTCTGTGATGTGGACGGTTGGTGGAGAGAAGAAGTCATCAAGCACTTCTTGACCATCAATCAATACCATCGGTTTATCCCAGCCTTCCTTACTTGTTAGCTGAGTAACCAGTTGTTGTTTGCTTTTATCCCAGAACAGGCCGTTCACTGAAGTGCGGTTAGCTTCTCGTGGAGATTGGCTCATGCCTTGATTGAACAAGAACATCGCTTCTTCATCGAGCTCTAATGTTTGCGGATCAATTGGCAGTTCGATGTCGTAATCGGTTAACACACAGATATTGGTACACGACGGAAAGGTGAACGACGCCTTGAACAGTGCTGGCTTCGTGTTGTCTTTCAGTGTCAACGTAACGGGAAAGCTGACGTGCTTTTTGTAGCCTAACGTCATCACGTCGAGTTGTTCGTAGTACTTAGGGATCGGCCAATGCCACTCTACCGACTCTATGTTTGTTGAACCAGACCAGTCCCAACTTGGCGGGATACCACCTTCGCCGGGGCTACGCCAATAGGTTTTCCAATCGCCGTCGAGAACGACATCAAGCACCGTTTGAATCTTAGAACCGTCGTCCGATTGTTCACCCGTCGACATCATTCGCATCTTGACTGGTGGATGTTCAGGCACGCTGAGCCAGCCCGTCGTCTGTGCCAAAGCAGTAAATGACGTCATAACCAAAAGGGCAGTGACTAGCGTTTTCGCGCATGTACGCATGCAGAATGCCAACGAATCGACAAACTTAGTTAGTAGTGTGTTGTACACAAATGTATCTCCAAAAAATAAATAAAAGGGTGTAGTAGCCCGGTTATTTACTCTCTAAATATACAGTGCTTTAGATGTAAGCGGTGTTTTGTAGGTCGAGAAGAGCGATGGTTATCTCTAGACAATCTCGATATGTGCGGTGATAGGCTGTACGCAACAGCAATAAACAGGATAAAAGGAATCAGCCAACCTGTTTTAGGTGTTGCGAATGTGAGCATTTTGGAGCTTAGGCTGCACGCGCTAGAGTTTGGCGCTGACAGAGTTTTAGACGCTTCTGAACCAAAAACGCTGGCATAGAGCTCAGACATTTTATCGAAAGATGCGACGATTGCTTGTGGGTGGCTGGTTTCTGCGCCGACAAGTATTGATTGTCCAATTAAGGAAGCTGAAGAGGTTACTTTGTTTGCAGACAGAGTACTCGCCAGACAAGTTACGATAACCAGTCCGGTAAGGAAGAGCGCCCAAAGCGAATGCTTTTGTCGGCGGTTCTGTTTAGATAAGAAAAGTAATGGTGTATTCAGCAAATCAGTCAGTAATCGAATCAGTTAATAGTTAATAGTTAATAGTTAAAGCGAGCTCATTGAATTACGGTTAGCTTAAATAAGATCTCTTCGAGTCACAAGTCATGAAATTGTTAAAGTGAAACGATGCATAAACGCGATATACCGTAGATACACGATGCATAAACAACAACTCACGCGAATACGACATTGAGTTCTAGATAAAGTTCACAACAACTGGAAGTTATCGCTAATTTATCCTGTATAGAATGCTCTATTCATCATGAGGAGATACAAAAAAGCCCAACAGATCGCTGATGGACGTATTGGGCTTTAACCATTGGTGCTATTGGAAAGGTTTAGTGAGAACGGCGAGGACCGTTGCGCACAAGGTCTTTACCATTTTCAAAGATTTCTTTAGTGATCCAGCGAGCGAGTAAAACCTTGTGACTGCTGTTGAATACTGCAACGAAATGACGACCATCAGAATTATTGGTAGCCATACCTACGCCTTCAACGTCTTCAAGACCTAAGCCCCCTGCTTCTACTGAAATTAGGAATTGCTCTAGCTCTTCTAGAGACTCAATAACATCAAGTTCGTTGTTCATTTTTATGCTCTTTTGCTGTGAGCCAACATAGGATTTAAGGCGATTTAGTACATGCACCTAAATGACGATATTGGCTGTTGTTCTTTGTTGGTTGCGTACTCTACAGGTCATAAGAGGGGATTGGAACTCTCAAATATTAGGTACAGGCTGATAATTTGCAAAGTTTTAACACAACATACGTTTAAATGCTTGTTATCCATCTTCTTTTTACTACTATTTATAGGGTCAATTTAGACAATAATAGGAATTAGTATGATGAAGGTTTGGCGTTGTCTATTGTTAATGTTGGCGTTTGTCGCATTTGGAAGTTTTGCGCAAAGCGTCGATAAAATAGCAGAAGTACAAGACCAGCTAATGCTGGACCTCGCTACATTAGAAACAGCGCACGATGCTGAAAAGCCGTTTCTAGAAGACATATTGCGAAGAAAGAACCAAGCACTACGCAAAGAGATATCCTCCCAATTATCATCTGATAAGAAGCAAGGCTTAGACGCTGTTCTTGCCCAGCAAGTAGAGCTTTTACAGCATTTACTGTCATTGAACGAAGTTAAAATTGTCTCTATGAGCAAAGACAACCGTTCGGCTGAAGGGGATGCAAAAAAGCGTCTTGAATTGTTGATTCAAAAACGTATCGGAATGATGGATGACTACTATCAGCAACTTTCTAAGACCTTAAGTTGGTCAAAAGATCGAGGCGTTGATGTATCGGCTGCGGAAAGTCAGTTAAAAACCGCACTAGTTTCTCGTTCGCAATATCTGACAAATGCGATTCTCTACACAGACACGCAGCGTCAAGATTTAGAGCGCCGTTTGTCTTTTGTGAGTGAAGAAGAAAAGGCGACGATAAAAACTGAATTAATACGTTTCAGAGAACGAACCAGCGTTATGGTTGCCAGCTTAGAGAAAAGTATCTCCATGATGGTGCCATTTGGTGTGGATGTCACCTCGTACAAGCGTATTCTATTAGCGACCACCGGCGACATTAACGCTGATGTATTGGATGTTGATGTTGCACTGGAGTTGTTGGATGGTTGGCTTCGTTCATTCAGTTCATGGGCTTTTGAAAATACCCCTTCATTTATCGTTAAACTCGCGCTTTTCCTCGGTATTTTGTATGTAACTCGCCTTATTGCTAATGTGGCTCGTAAAACCGTTCGTAAGAGTGTTTCGCACTCTAAAATGGACTTCAGTGTATTGATGCAGGACTTCTTTGTATCAATTGCATCTAAAGCGGTCGTGTTTGTTGGTTTGCTGATCGCCCTGTCTCAAATAGGGATTGAGCTAGCACCACTATTAACGGGTTTCGGTGTTGCGGGTGTCATCATTGGTTTTGCATTGCAAGATACGCTGTCTAACTTTGCATCGGGCTTGATGATCTTGATCTACCGTCCGTACGATGTTGGCGACATGGTCAAAGTCGCCGGTGTTCAAGGCACTGTAAAAGACATGAGCTTAGTATCGACAACCGTTCAAACCATCGATAACCAACGCTTGGTGATCCCAAACAACAAGATCTGGGGTGACGTGATCAACAACATCACAGCAGAGCGTGTGAGACGTGTTGATATGGTTTTTGGTATCGGTTACTCAGATGATATCGATAAAGCAAAATCGGTATTGAACGACATCATTCTTGCTCACCCTCTAGTGTTGAAAAAACCAGAGCATATGATCAAGCTTCACACCTTGAATACGTCTTCAGTTGATTTTGTTGTAAGACCTTGGGTTAAGACAGATGACTACTGGGAAGTGTATTGGGATGTGACGGAAACCGTGAAGAAACGCTTCGATGAAGAGGGCATCACGATTCCATTCCCTCAACGTGATGTACATGTTTACAATCACGAAGAGAGCTAATCCAAAAAAACTAAGTACGGCTTAAGGTCGATTTCTACTTAATGTGATATCAAATGGACGCTGAATAAGCGTCCATTTTTATTGGCTGTCAGTTTATATTGAGCTTCACTCTTTTAGGTAACTCAACCACCTTAGAATTACGTTATGATGGGGTAGGCTTAGTTTGGACAGTTGAAATCGAATGGATGATTCACAGCAAAAAACGAATGGTAGAAATACAACGGTAAGAAAAGCGACGCGAATCGAAAGCGTCATGAACTCTGCGATGTGGCATTTAACTCAGAGAGATATGACAGAAAGTGAGTTGGT
>NZ_JBFRLX010000072.1:0-11536 GCF_041470165.1 Vibrio sp. 10N.286.46.A8 | reverse complement strand
TACACATCGACGCCTCTGTCTTGTATAAATACCCAGCAATTCGCTGCAAAAACCAGCTCGAAAGGTCAACACGCCCTCATAACCCACTCTTTGTAGTGGGTTTTTTTGTGCCTAAATTCCGGCGTCTATACTTAATCGAACGTAATATCCTTAGTGTACGTAAGTAACTAGGTGAACGTTAATAACTAGGCGAACCTAAGCGATGGAGAGACTTTATGTACGGAAGTATTCTGATTACCTTGGCACTATCAACAACGCAACCTTACCCTGAAAAATTTGAGAAACTTTATACCGAAGAAACCGAAATCACTTATGACGACCTCGTAGTCGATGTTCATGGCTACAAAGTTCCCACGAGATCAGCATTTCGAGGTTGGATGCTCCTTAACCACGCCCAAGATCAAGTCAAGGCGATCGGACAGCAACTCAAAGATAACGGCATCACCCAAAGCATGCCTCTGCACTTAGTCTTGTTGCAAGGCACCGACTGGGCAATGAGCAACACCACTCTGTTTACCCTACCCAATAAAAAGCATGTACCAAAAATGATTAATACCCTTAAGTACATTCAACAATATATTGAGCCTGAGATTGGCGTTGTAATTCCTGTGTCTGGAGAAAGAACCGATATCTACAATAAGCAAGCGGGTGGCGCACTGCGAAGTAAACACTTAGAGTTCTGCGCTTTAGACTTAGTGCCTGCTAATGATATTACTCGCGAAAATCTACACGTGAAGCTTAAAAAGATTCATGCGGAATTTGGGCAAAAGAATAACGTTGGACTGGGTTTGTATTCTGGTGTTCGATTCCACATCGATACTTGTGGATTCAGACAGTGGTAAGAACACGAATATGTCATAAAGACCCACAATGCAATTGAGTCATTGCGACTCACAAATAGAATACAGAAAAATTAAACCATTGATTTAAAAATAAAAATACAACTGGAACGATAATTGCTATTGATAACAAGTATCATAATTATTAATAGCAATTAGGAATTCAATATGAAGACGATGACTCAACGCTTTCAAACTCTACTGTCTGTTTCAAATTTCAGTTTAGCTATCACCGCCTTGCTAATGCTACTCAGTATTATTGTTGCTTATCCGATGGCCGATTACTTCTCACTACCCATTCAAATTTTCGCACACCTCAGCACCATATTAGTGGCCGGGTTACTAAAAATCAGCTACGTAGGCCGCTGTGTTGCACAATACAGCCTTGGGCAAGAAGTACGCTAAATCACACAGCGCTAGCCTTGATACTGGGACCATTAGACAATATCAAGGCTACTGAAAAGATCATACAGTTGGTGGGATTTATAAGGTTTCGGCAAGTAGGCGTTCATGCCTGCTTCAAAGCAATTTTTGATGTCCTCTTCTAAGACACTAGCGGTTAAAGCAATAATGGGTAGTGGTGGGGTTTGTTGATCTGTCTCCCACTCTCGAATCACACGAGTCGCCGTTATACCATCCATAACTGGCATCATGCAGTCCATTAGAATGGCATCAAACTGAGCGCCCTGGGTGATGACATCGACCGCCTCTTGGCCATTGCTGGCAATCAAATATTCATAGCCCGCTTGCTCAAGGAAGAAGCTCGCTATCTTCTGATTCATCAGGTTGTCTTCAACAATCAGAATACGTCGATTCAGAGAACGAACTTCTTCATCTTTTACTTCCACCGTCGGTGATTGTGCTTCACCGGCATCAAGCGATCGTAGGCTGTTTAAGAAGCGTCTACCCAAAAATGGTAATGTATGGGTCGAGTGAACCGTTTCTGTGATTAGATTGGTTTTAAATAGGTGATGCTGGCACACAATAACGCGAGTCAGCGGATACAACGCCTTTAACACCTCAAGATCTTTCCTCATAGAGTGATGCAGCGTGTGACAATAAAGTACTAAGTCACTTTCTTTCAGGCTCTCACCAAGATCCGAAATGGATGACACAACATTAGGTCGAACATTTAAGCGCTCGCACTCTTTGACCAATTGATCGAGGTAATTGAAAGAATTAGAAATAATTGTCGCACGGCTTAGGTTATCGAACGTTTGAGCGTGAGCCTCGACCGTGTCTACGTACAAACAAAAGGTGAATGTAGAGCCTCCTCCTTTCACTGAGCGTGCGGTAATATAGCCGCCCATCAAGTCAACAAGCTGCCGACAAATCGCAAGCCCTAGCCCTGTACCGCCGAATTGGCGAGTAATACTGCCATCTTCTTGAGTGAAAGGTTCAAAAATGGACTCTAGCTTCTCTGGCTCAATCCCAATCCCGCTATCAGACACACTGCATTCAAGCTTACCTCGCCCCAAAGACATCGGTGTATAAGCAATATCCGTTGTAATCGTGCCTTTTGAGGTAAATTTAATAGCATTAGACAGCAAATTGGTTAGCACTTGTCGAACACGATACTCATCGAAAAACAGCTGTGTTGGGGTTTGAGCATCAATGTTGATGTCGAGTTCAATGTCTTTACTGATCGCTTTCGACAAAATTACGCTCACAGAGTCGTAAACCGCTTCTCGCAAATCGGCATTATGCGGCGACAACATTAAGTTACCCGACTCTATCTTAGAAAGATCGAGAATGTCATTGAGTAACACCAACAACGAATGTGAAGACGACTCGATATCCTCAAGTACCTCTTGTTGGTTAGCGCTCAGTTGACTCTGAGATAAAATTTCCGCCATACCGATAATTCCATTAAGCGGCGTACGTATTTCATGGGACATGTTCGCTAAAAATGCACTCTTGGCCTTGTTAGCCGAAATTGCATCTTCTTTTGCTATTATCAGCTCTTTGTTGTGATGATAGTTACGTTCCATCACTCGATTGAGGGTTTCAGTAAACTCGGCAAGTTCATCGTTACCTTGAATATGAATCACCTTAGGCTTGCCGTAACTATCCGCGCATTCAGACACCCCTTTCAAGATAATCGATAAGTTTCTATTTAAGCGCAAAGATGTCGCGACACCAAGCCATAACAAAGCACCTGAAACAACAAGGATAAGCAATGTCATAACCGCCGTTTGCCTTTTCTGTAGCGCTATATTTTTTGTCAAATCAAACTTTAATTGATCGGTATAAGCACCAACCGCCTTTGAGATCGCCAGTTTCTTTCGCTCTAAACTTTCCACATGTTCATATATTTCAGGTGCCGAGAAGTCACCTTTGAGAAGCCGAGCAGTAAAACGGTCTTGAAATTCATCTTGGGAGAACATGTTTAACAGTTGGCTAATTTCCAGCGAGTGGCTGTCTGATCGTAAAAACGTATCTAACAGCTGTTGTTGCCTTTCTAAAGCACCAACATAGCTCAATAAATATTGCTCGATCAGCTCTGGAGAACGATACAAGCGGTAACTCAGCCACGCTTCTCGCTGAGTCCAGAACACGTAGTGAGTAAGGTTGATAAACATCGCATCTGTTTGGCTGATCTTTTCGTCCACTATATTGGCACGATATTCAGACAGCTCCATTAACACGCCTTTTAACAGGTCAAAGGCTCGTTCTGTTTGCTGTGCGTTGCTGACAGTAATCAGTGATGCGTCGCTGTCAGTACTAGTGGTTACCCGCGCGAGCTTCTTTAACACACTCTTTAACTCAATCAACTGCGGCTCGACAGTCCAACTGTTGTCGAACTGTTGAAGTTGTATTTCGTAATGAGCAAGCCTATCCACTTCCGCTTGCAGCTCTAAAAACAATGGACCTTTCTCTGGCGAGTCTTTAGACAGCACTAACCATTGATAAGCACCACTTGAAACAGCATTAAAAGATTGAAGTGCTTCCACCTTAATTCGCGTTGCTTCAAGGTGATTCATCTTCTTATCGTTCTTGAGCACTTCATTGACTGTAAACCCAAACATAATGAATACAGAAACCGTGGAAAGAAAAATAAGACGCCATCTAATTGACATATTTATCATTTTTATAACGACTCCTTTCCCGATAGTATTTTTACCTAGCCCAATATAAGAATAGGACATTAACAGGAGTTATTGATCAAATTGAATATGAACAAATGACATTATGAGCTAATCATAGGGAATTGGCGTCAGTCGTTATCCACACACAGGATTTAAGGAGGAAGGTCTGTTTTAAACAAGTGAAAGGATAAGGTTATGCCTCTAGATGACCGCAAGTCACTGCTCTAGAAACCAATAAACACCAAAGTTAAGTCAAATTTGTGAGATCTAATCGTTTGCGTCACGAACTTTCTGTACTCAAACTCAGCTTATTAAAAGGTCGAACAAGAAAACTCGCTGAATACCTTATCTGTCGTTTACTTTTTAAGTGTAACTAGTGCTAATGATCACATCTTCAATGATCACCATGACCTTTATTACATATCATATTTTGATTTGAGTATTTTTTGGCGAAAATTAAGTGCTACAGATTGTTAAAGTCAATAGCCTTTATGAGTGCTAAAACCTTAATTTATGACTAAGGTAATGCCGATTTGCAGACAATTTATCTGCATTTATTTTTCCTAGCAGAATAACCCGTCGTACCTTACAATCCTGCCACATAAAAATTACAAGTTACACACAAGGTATATCAAGCGCATTTTAAGTGGCGTCAAAGACCACCAAAGCTTAGATAGCTCAACTCCCCCATGCTCTCATGGCTACCCTACATTCGCTATGATTGCAGAAATTAACGTGAAAGGTCCCGAGTAAAGATGAGTCCCGAAAAGCACCTCCTAGACTGGCAAACTAGTCAAACTATTGCTGAATCAATCGCTCCTACTTTAGGTCAGTTGTACCGCCAAAAAGGCGTTGAAGTTATCCTCTTCGGTAAAACACTGGTTAACGCAACAACTATCGACATCATCAAAGCTCACCGCATCGCAAAACGTTACACAGGTTCTCCGCTTACCGCAGAACAGACTCAACCCATCATTCAACACCTTCTCTCTATGGACTTATCTCCATGTCGTATCGATGTTGGTCGCCTTGCTCATACATTCTGGCAAGATCGCGAAGACACACACGGGTTGAATGATTTCCTACAAACTGCACTTTTAGAATCGCTTGAAGGCGATGCGATGACAGAACCTCGCGATGTTGTCTTGTACGGTTTTGGTCGTATTGGCCGTTTGCTTACTCGTCTATTGATCGAGAAAAGTGGCCCAGGTTACCCACTACGTTTACGTGCAATTGTTGTTCGTGGCGGCAAAGACGGTGACTTAGAAAAACGTGCAAGCTTGCTACGTCGTGACTCTGTTCATGGCCAATTCAACGGCAGCATCGTTGTAGACCAAGAACGTAAAGCGATCATCGTTAACGGTAACTTCATCCAAGTTATCTACGCAAACAAGCCAGCAGAAGTGGATTACACATCTTACGGTATCGAGAATGCACTTGTGGTTGATAACACAGGTGTGTGGCGTGACGCTGAAGGCCTAAGCCAACACGTTGCGTGTAATGGTGCGAAGAAGGTTCTACTGACTGCGCCAGGCAAAGGTGAAATTAAGAACGTTGTATTTGGTGTAAACCAAAATGACATTCAACCAGAAGACACGATCATCTCTGCTGCAAGCTGTACAACCAACGCGATTACGCCAGTATTAAAAGCGGTTCACGACAAGTTTGGTGTCCTATCAGGTCACATCGAAACGGTTCACTCATTTACCAATGACCAAAACCTAATCGATAACTTCCATTCAGGAGATCGTCGTGGCCGTGCTGCTTCATTGAATATGGTACTGACATCGACTGGCGCTGCTAAAGCGGTATCAAAAGCGATGCCAGAAATGGAAGGTAAGCTAACAGGTAATGCGATTCGCGTACCTACGCCAAACGTTTCAATGGCAGTAGCAAACCTAAACCTTGAGAAAGGCACAAACAAAGAAGAGTTGAACGAGTACCTGCGTGAAATGGCGCTATCTTCAACTTTATCTGCACAGATTGATTACACCGACTCAACCGAGATTGTATCTACCGATTTGGTTGGTTCTCGCCACCCAGGTGTGGTTGACGGTGTTGCAACTATCGCGCAAGACAACCGCGCTGTTCTTTACATTTGGTACGACAACGAGTTTGGCTACAGCTGCCAAGTTGTTCACTGTATGGAACAGATGATGGGTGTTCGTTACAAGACATACCCTGAAGTTTAAACGACTTCGATCTTGTAACTAACTCAGCGCAAACGGCTCCACAACATAATAATTATATCTGCGAAGTCTATTATGGGCTTCGCAATCCTTCTTGTTTTACTCCCCCGTATAAACAGGAAGGTTGCCACTTAGATCTGCTCTCTCTATCTGATCTAAGTGGCCTTTTTACATCTGTTACTTTTATTTTGGTCTCTATCACGCCAACTTTGTTTTTACCGTTCTAACAAAGTTCGACTTCACATCTGCTACAGCTCAACCTCAACGTCTGACTGAATCGTACTCGAACACGCAAGGACATAACCTTGCTCAATCTGTTCTGGCGTCAAAGTCTCTTGGCTGCTTGATTCCACTGAACCTTTGGTTACTTTGCACTTGCAAGAACCACAAATCCCACTGCGACAGGCAATAATAATCGGAACACCAGCTTTCTCTAATGAATCAGCCAATGGTGTACCCGCTTCCGCTTCTACTTCTGCGCCAAATGCAGGAACAAACACCTTAACGGCACCATTTGAATCTGCAGACGCTTCTGCTTGTGGTTCTTCTGAAGCAGTATTGCTATTGGCTAGTGAATTATTACTTTGAGTCGCGGGAGTAAAACTTTCTTGGTAGAAGTTATCCATGTTGAACTCAAGTTCTTTCAGGTAGTTCTCTATGTCTTGCATAAAGCTAACCGGCCCACACAAGTATACGGTTCTGTCTAAGATGTCTGGGCTGAGTGTTACCAACCAGTTCTTGTCTAGACGACCTTGGGGAGCAGTTGTTCCTTCACTGTCTTTCAGAAGCAACTTAAGGTTAAAGTTAGCGTGTGTCTCATCAAGTTGGTTAAGCTCTTCAAAGTAGATGGTCTCGCGTCGATTACGTGCCATGTGAACAAAATCGATTTCAACATCACTGCCTTGAGCCAACCAATACTTTGCCATCGCCATCACCGGAGTGATACCGCAACCCGCGCTCACTAGCGTTACTTTCTTGGTAGCTGTTGGCATGCAATCAATACAGTTAAACGCACCAGCAGGCTTCAATACAGAAACCTCATCACCTTCATCAAGTTCATCAACAATAAAGTTCGAAACCAAGCCACCTTCCACACGCTTTACCGTCAGTTTCAGGCGGTTATCTTCAGGACAAGACGCTACAGAATAAGCACGGTAATCCGTTTTCGCCGGCATATCCAAACCCAGAGTAATAAATTGCCCTGGCTTAAAGTTGAAATGTAAGTCTTGTGGAACGCTGCCAAGCTCAAAGCTGACCGTATCTGGCGTCTCGTGCCATTTCTTTAAACACACTAAATTGATTGAATCGCTATCCGACCATGCATACATAGTTCGTGTACCTTGCTAATGACTAGATGATTAAATGACTAAAGATTTAAATCGAAAAAGCCCCGCCGTTGTCTGTTTTAGAAAAACGTCACAACAACGGGGCTTAGAGCTGGCTTAAATTAAGCCGCTAAGATTGTTTTAAGATCTTGCTCTGGCGTTGAGATAGAACGCATATCGAACTCGTCTTGCATAATCTTTAATAGGTTTTCTGTTAGGAAAGCTGGCGCTGTTGGGCCCGTGTAAATACCTTTCACACCAAGAGCGAACAGGGTAAGCAGGATAACGATCGCTTTTTGCTCGAACCAAGATAGAACCAGCGTTAACGGAAGTTCGTTGATACCACAATCAAACTCTTGAGACAGTGCGATAGCAAGCTGAATCGCAGAGTAAGCATCGTTACATTGGCCAACATCTAACAGACGTGGGATACCGTTAATGTCGCCGAATTGGTTTTTGTTGAAACGGAATTTACCACATGCAAGTGTCAGGATTACTGAATCTTCTGGCGCTTGAGCTGTGAAGTCTGTGTAGTAGCTACGTTCAGATTTGTCACCGTCACAACCACCGACTAGGAAGAAGTGTTTGATGTTGCCTTCTTTTACTTGCTCGATAACCGCCGGAGCCGCTTCCATCAGTGCGTTACGACCAAAACCGACAGTGATCATTTGCTCGATCTCATCGTGTTTGAAGCCTTCTTGCGCAAGAGCACAGTCGATTACTGCGCTGAAATCGTCGCCTTCAAGGTGATCAACACCCGGCCAGCCTACGATGCTACGTGTAAATAGACGGTCTGCGTAAGAACCTACATCAGGGTTAAGCAGGCAGTTAGATGTCATTACGATGGCACCAGGGAAGTTAGCGAATTCTTTTTGCTGGTTCTGCCAAGCGCTGCCGTAGTTACCCGCAAGGTGTGGGTACTTGTTCAGTTCAGGGTAACCGTGTGCAGGTAGCATCTCACCGTTAGTGTAAACGTTGATGCCCTTGCCTTCAGTTTGTTGAAGGATCTTTTCTAGATCATGTAAGTCGTGACCAGAAACAAGAATACAGTGGCCTTTCTTAGTCTTAACATTCACGGTTGTTGGTTGAGGGTGACCAAATGTATCTGTCTCACCTTTATCCAGCATTTCCATGACTTTGTAGTTCATCAAGCCAATCTGCATAGACGTATCTAGCAGTTGTTTTAGGTCAGATGGGTCAGTACCTAAGAAGGCCATGATTTCGTGGTATTCAGCAAAAATAGCATTGTCAGTTTGACCAAGAACACGCGCGTGCTCCATGTAGGCTGCCGCACCTTTTAGACCGTATAGGCAAAGAAGGCGGAGACCAATCACATCTTCATGTTGAGAGTCGTGACCACGGTTTACCGCAGCTTGAGGGGCAAGCGCCAATAGCTCTGAAGAATCTGTAGGAAGATCGAATTGCGCAGCAGCCGAAAGTGCTGGGATTTCAAAACCGATCAACGTAGCAGCCGCACGTACCTGTTGCTCTAAACGCTGCTTAAACTCGTGAGATTGTTGTGCGAACTCGATAATACGAGCAGGGTCGAAGTTAACGTTAGTCAGTGTTGCGAAGAACGCTTTTGGTGCCCATTCGTCAATTTCAGTATCAATAACATCGCAAGCGCGGCCTAAATTGGCCCAGAAAGAAACACCTTGAAGAGAATGCACCAACACGTCTTGAAGGTCGGATACTTCCGATGTTTTACCACACATACCTTGTGCGAAAGAACAGCCTTTTACGGTTGGGGTTTGAATTGTTTGTTCACATTGAATACAGAACATAAGGGCTCCAGTAATATTTTAGTTAACTGTAAGTACTTTGCTTACAGTGACTTATTCCAAACCCTATAGAGCATCAACCGTGCCAACTTTTAACTCATTGATTTTATTAATCTTTCCTTTATCCCCTTATTTTAGTGCGTGATTATGACTACATATAAACTCTCAATCCACACACACCTGAGTCATAGTGACTCTCTAGAATTATTTGGTGGTGTTCATGTTTCGTTCAGAATAGAAGCGATATAGTAACAACATAGAAAAAGAGGAATGAATATGAAAAATATATTAGTTACGATTGTTGCGTTGTTTACTGGCCTATTGGCGTTATTCACTAGCTTGATCCTTGCTATTCCTTTAGCTATTGCAGCTTTAATTACTGGCAAGCGCATTCAGAATCAAATGAAGAAACAAGGTTTCGCAGCTCATATGAACACTCGTCAGTCATCAACCAATGATGCCGGTGTTATTGAAGGTGAATACGAAGACCTTTCAAGCAAAAAGTAATCTAAACTTAAGTTTCAAACACAGTGAAAGCACAACAGAGACAACATTAAAAAATGCATAGAAATACCATTCTAACGCTGCTCGCCTTAACGACTTTAAGTCTCGTTGGTTGTTCCAACGAGACATCGATACCCGCTTACGAAACATCTCCAGACTTGCCTAGCTATCAGCAAGACAACTTTGATGCCTACGTCAATGACACCCAAGATTGGCTGCTGAAAAACCGCGTGTTCATGACAAAAGACAAGCAGCTTGAGATTCAGCTGAACTCCCCGACTGAATACAAACCTACCGAACCTAATGGCAAGGCAGTGTTATTGGTCCATGGATTAGGTGATTCACCCTATTCGTTTAAAGACATCGCTACCCATTTGGCTGAGCAAGGTTACTTAGTGAGAACGGTATTGCTTCCGGGTCACGGTAGTCGTGTGGGTGACCTAATGCAACCGAGCTTAGATGATTGGCAAGGTGTGGTCGCTCACCATACCAAGTTGCTTGAGCAAGAGTATGATTCTGTGTGGCTTGGCGGCTATTCAACAGGCGCAAATCTCGTCACTTCGCAAGCGATGAACGATCCTAAGATCTCCGGATTACTGCTGTTTTCTCCTGCGTTTCAACCAAGCTCGTCTGCCGTTCAATACGCAGGGCTCGCAAGCTACTTTTTCACTTGGGCTGATCAAGATCCTGAAGACAACGTGTTGCGTTACAACTCATTGCCAATGAACGGTGCCTCGGTTTACTACGAGACATCAGAAGTCGTTCGTGATGACTTACAAGATAAGCACTTCGATAAACCGGTGTTTATTATGATGAGTGAAGGCGACAGCGTGATTGACACCAGTTTCGTTCAACAAGCGTTTACTGAATCCATGCCCAACCCAAACAATGTCTTGGTTTGGCAAGGAGAAACCACACTGGATGATCCTCGCACTGTTCAATACAGCATGAAGCTCCCAGAGCTACGTATTTCGAACGGTTCTCATATGGGTTTACTGTTCTCGCCAAGCAACCCTTACTACGGGATCAATGGTAGCGAGAAGATCTGCTCCAATGGTCAAGAGGAAGGTTTTGAAGCACAGTGCAACGCGACAAGTGAAGTGTGGTACTCAGCATGGGGATATCGTGAAGAAGGTAAAAACCATGCGCGTTTGACCTACAACCCGTACTTTTCAGATTCCATGGAAAAACTCGATGCGGTACTGAATTCGGAAGGCTAACAAGCTCAAGTCTGTCGAAGCCAATCCATAGAGGTCAAAAAGGCTCACTAGATAACGTCTAGTGAGCCTTTTTAATGGATATCGTTTCTTTCCAGTATATGGACTATCGCTATATCGTCCACACCACACGCACAGCAAGCAGGATTAAAACCACGCCAGACAATCGATCGATCAACTGCGCTTTTGCTCGAATGCGCTCTACGATCAATGGGCTAGAGAGCACCAGAGTAATAAAGGTATACCAAAGGCCATCAACAATCAGTGGCGTTGAGACAATAATCACTTGATTGCTCAGTTCGTTACCTAACGCCACAAATTGGCTAAATAAAGCGATAAAGAACAGCGCGATCTTAGGGCTCAAAATAGAGATCAAGAAAGCCTCGCGAGCAGACTGCATGTAGCTCATCTGTTCACCCGCTTCCAATTTCGCAGCAACCCCACCTTTTGAGCGTAAGGCATTCACACCAAGGTAAAGTAGATAAGCTGCCCCCGCCAAGCTGATGCCTTTAAATAACATTGGTGATTGCTCAAGTAACACCGCTAAACCGACAATGGTTGCGAACGCGTAAATACCTATGCCCGCAGCGTG